>CAINUH010000323.1 GCA_903853735.1 uncultured Desulfomonile sp.
AGCGAGGGAAAACGTTTTCCAAACTTATCAAAGAGATCTCTATTGCGTCCCGAACAGGCGGGGGAGATCCCGACGGGAATCCACGCTTGAGAACAGCCATAAACGCGGCTAGAGCGGCCAACATGCCCAAGGATAATGTCGATCGAGCCATAAAGAGAGGAACGGGCGAAATAGAAGGAGTATCGTACGAGGAAATCATTTACGAGGGGTACGGTCCGGGGGGAGTCGCCTTACTCGTCGAAGCGCTCACAGACAACAAGAATCGCACTGTAGCCGAGGTTCGCCACATCTTCGACAAGTATACCGGTAATCTTGGAGAGTCAGGCTGTGTAGCCTGGATTTTCGAAAAAAAGGGAATAGTCGTTGTCTCGGCATCGGGGCTCAACGAAGACGTTGTGATGGAACTGGCGTTGGAGGTCGGCGCTCAGGACGTCAGGATGGAGGGGGATACATTTGAGATAACGACCGAGCCCGGAGATTTTGAGGCTGTACGACAGGCCGTTGAGGACAAGCGATGGAAGATCGAATGGGCTGAGAGCACCATGATACCTCAAAACACTGTGAAGCTTGATGGAAAAAAAGCTGAGCAGATGCTTAAAATGATGGATGCCCTGGACGATCACGACGACCTCCAGAGGGTTTTTGCCAACTTCGACATTTCCGAAGATGAAATGATGAAAATATCCGCTTGATACTGTTGCATTAAAAAATGTTGATACTAGGAGTAGACCCCGGAAGCATGGCTACCGGGTACGGAATTATTCGGAAGACCGGCGCCCGCTCAACCCATGTGGCGAGCGGAGTTATTCGTGCATCCAAAACGGCGAGCCAGTCTAAGAGGTTATGGGAGATCTACGAAAAGCTCGACTCTGTCATAGGAGAGCAATCGCCAATGGTGATGGTTGTAGAATCGCTCTTCCATTGTAATAACGTCCAAAGCCTTATGAAACTCAGCCAGGTCAGAGGAGTCATACTACTTCTGGGTGAAGCCCACGGCTTGGAAATCGTCGAGTACAGCCCTATGGAAATCAAGAGAGGTCTTACCGGGTACGGAGCAGCGGAAAAAGCGCAAGTAGTATTTATGGTGGCCAAGATCCTGAATCTTCCCCGACTCAAATCCGCTGACCAGGCGGATGCTCTGGCTATGGCACTGTACCATTCCCATATTTGTAGGCCCTTGAGGGTCGTTCAATGATTGCCTCTCTGCGCGGACAGATTCTATCCAGAAACGTCAATAGGCTGATAGTGGATGTTCGAGGTGTGGGGTATGAGGTCGCTGTGTCCCTGTACACGATGGAATCTCTTCCCCAAGATGGAGAGGTGTTTTTGCACATTTACACAGCCTTGCGCGAAAACTCTCTGGAGCTTTACGGATTTTCCAATCAGGATGAAAAGTGCCTTTTCGAGATGCTGCTCACGGTGGTCGGCATAGGTCCTCGTACTTCGCTTAACATATTATCGGGCATCTCCCCGGCCGGATTTCGCGACGCGGTTCTCAATGGGGATGTTCACAAGTTGACCTTATTACCAGGAATAGGGAAGAAATCTGCTGAAAGGATGCTGGTGGAGCTAAAAGAGAAAGTACGGAAAATTGCACCACTAAAGCCGTATTCTCGAGGGGACGCGATAAGATCGTCTCTGGAAGAAGACTTAATCTCCTCTCTGGTCAACCTGGGTTACAAAGACCGTGTGGCTGCCGAGGCTGCACGTAAGGTTCTCAAGAGTGCCACCCCTGATCTCGAACCTGCCCAGGCAGTAAAATTGGCCCTCAAAGAATTGATGAAATAATGGCGTTTCTGGAGGTTTTGTATTTTTCTTTCTGCTTCGCTCCCTCGCCCTGAACAAGGAGGCTGCCCCATGAAGTTTGTAATAATAGGCGGAGACGCCGCCGGAATGAGTGCTGCATCCAAGGCAAGACGAAATGACTCCAAACTAGAAATAACAGTGTTGGAAGCCACCACCGACGTTTCCTATTCCGCGTGCGGCATGCCTTACAACATCGCTGAGGCCGATCGTGTGATGGATGACTTGGTGGTGCGTAGAGCAGACGTGTTTAGAGAAAAACAGGCGGTAGATCTTAGACTCGGCCACTTTGCGCAAACGATAGATCGCACTCACAAAAAAGTTCTTGGTCTAGCGGCAGGCAAAGACGATTTTGAAGTCCACTATGACAAGCTCTTGATCGCCACAGGCGCACGACCCGTTAGGCTTGACATTCCTGGGACAAACTTACCGGGTGTTCACGTGCTCAAGAGCCTGGAAGACGGCCGCCGGATTAAAGATTTTCTTGCTTCCCGGAAAGTGAAGACAGTCCTGATTGTAGGCACGGGTTACATCGGTCTCGAAATGGCTGACGCTTTCCACGCGCGTGGAATCAAAGTGGTTATGGTGGACATTCTGCCCAGGTTGCTCCCCTGGTTACCTCCCGAGACGGCGGAACTGGTGAAACAAGAACTTGAGGGAAAAGGAATTGAGGTACATCTCGAAGTCGACATAAACGCTTTTCAGCCGGACGGGATAAGTGTGCGGGCGCTCATCGACGATCGAGAATTAGTTGCGGACATGATCCTTATAGCCGCTGGGATTGTTCCCAATTCCGAACTGGCGGCCCAAGCAGGATTGGATCTCGGGCCAAAAAAATCTATAGCAGTGGACAAATTTCTTCACACATCCGACCGCGATATCTATGCAGCAGGTGACTGCGCTGATTCTTTTCATGTGGTCACCGGACAAAGGGTGTGGATACCGCTCGCGTTGATAGCTAATAGGGCTGGATGGGCTGTAGCCGACAATGTCACCGGACGACATGTGGAGCTAACCGGAATAGTTGGAAGCGCTGCTTTTAAGGTACTCGATCTTGAAGTCGCCCGTACGGGGCTCAGTTTCGCTGAGGCCCGTCAAGCCGGCTTTGAACCGGTCGAAGCCTCTATTAAGAGCCGTTCGAGGGCACACGCACATCCCGGTAACCAGACCATTCACGTCAACCTGATAGCGGACACGAAAACCGGAAAACTACTGGGAGGCTCCATTGTGGGCAAGGAGGGGGCAGCCCACAGGATCGACTCTTTGGCAGTAGCCCTTCATGCCGGCATGAGAGTCGACCAATTTTTCCAGTGTGACATGGCTTATGCGCCTCCATTCTCACCCGTTTGGGATCCGCTCCTTACAGTCGCTAACCAGTTGATGAAGAATTTGTGACTAAGGAACAAATTTATCCTTCTTGTGTCTCATGCTTAAAATGCGGGTTCCGGCGCTTGCTATGATGTTTTTCGCAAGATTATCCCGAACCGCTGGTAACTATATAAAAAACTGTGAAGAGTGAATCATAGGA
>CAINUH010000324.1 GCA_903853735.1 uncultured Desulfomonile sp.
CGCCGGGGTGACGGTTTTGCCGAGTTCTGCAAGTAGCTCTTTTGTAAAGCTTACTTGAGCGTGTCGTTGGTGAGATGATCCTCCCTAAGGCGCGCATAAGTGGTTCCGCCGAACGGGAAAATCCAGACCGTAGCACGGCGGGACACCTTTTTGGCCGCCCAGCCGATCATATCCTGCACTCCTGTAAAACTCCGGGCCAGGCCCATTTTTCTCCCGATATCCGGAGGTAGTTTGGGGCTGTCGCTGAAAAGAGCCAAGTGGTTTCTCCTGAGCATCTGCAGCCCGAAATGGCTCACGAATATTTCTTCTACCGGCTCGCCTTTTTTCATCTTCTCTACCAGGGGAAGGACGCGGCTTTTCCCCAGGACCTTGAGGAGGGTCCGCATCATGGGATAAGGAAGCGTCTTTTTTGGGAGAGGCATCTCACCCAGACCCTTTTCGCAGCGACCACAGCCCATCATGACACCTTCTGGTTTGCACGCATAAAGTGTGTTCCCAAGACATTTCACAGACTGGCGAAGGTCTGAATCCATGGGGAATGAGCTGGCCAAGACGACGTCCGACTGCTCATGGACCTCTAGTCGAGCCATATTCTCTACAAAAGCCTCTCCAGCTCGGTGGGCCTGCACAGGGTCACCGCAGAAAAAACGAGTAGGCCGAGCCTGTTCATTCATAGCAGCATTCACAAGAAAGATTTCACTTTGGAGAAGGCCTGCCCCTTCTTCCAGGTCCTGCCGCATGGGCGAGTCTGCCCCTCGTACGCCGACGTAGTCGAAGTGCTCCGGATCAACCCCTTGAAGATGGTTCTTTCCTATCGTTTCTGCCCCAGCGCAACCAGGAATGATCATCTTCAGCCCTCCTCCAAAACCGAGCAGAAGATGAGGTTCCAAAGAGCCCAGGCAGACTATAAGATCCGCGTTGAGGAGCAATTTGTTCAAGAAGACTCTCGTTCCCCTTGAGGTTGTCCCAAGATACGCAAGGCCCCTCTCGTCATAAGCGTCGTGACAACGGCAGCGAAACCAGGATACGACGTCCGGCCCCAGCTTCCACTCGACTTCCTCCGGCCTACTGGCTCGATGGACACCAGTCGCGATGAGAATGTCGATGTTGTCGTCTTTCACTCCTGCCGAAGCCAATTCGACAAGGACTTCTCGGATGAACCCCCGAATAGGAGTGGGCCGAGAATGGTCGTCCACTACCACAACTATCCGCTTGCCGGACAAGTCTCTGGAGCCCAGCCGAGTGGTTCCAATTGGATTACTCAAGGCCTCCGCACAGGCAGAAGCCGGGGCTTCCTCAGAACTCCCGGGTTTAAGTTCCCCAAGGACTCTCCAACCTTCAGGCAGGCGGACCTTTAACAAAGAGCCGCCCCACGGAAGTTCCACTAATTGTCCCATTGCTGCCTCCTTGTGGCTATGGGCAGTGAATTAAGAAACAAACGGTTTTTGGCTTGGCCCTGAACAACGAGCTTAGTCACAATGATATCCAACGCTCAAGAGTCTATCAGTTCGGCTATAGCCTTTCTCGCCAGGGCATCCACCATTTCGTTTTCTTCGTGGCTGTTATGTCCCCGGACCCAATACCATTTCACCTGATGGCGTCCTGACGCCGCATCAAGTCGACGCCAGAGGTCCTCGTTTTTTACCGGTGTATTCTGCGCGGTCCGCCAGTCACGTTTTTTCCAATTATTGAGCCACTCTGTCATCCCTTTCATCAAATATTGGGAATCTGTGGAAATCCTGACTTTGCAGGGCCTTCTCAGGACCTCTAAAGCCATAATTGCGGCAGTCATCTCCATGCGGTTGTTGGTTGTCATGACAGTCGCCCCACTCATTACCTTCTTGGTTCCCTTGAACCGCAAGAGAGCAGCCCATCCTCCGGGTCCGGGATTACCCCTGCAAGCACCATCGGTAAAAATTTCTACGGCATCTTCCACAATGCGCCCTTTCACACACCAGGTGCAATCACACCCTTCTCGTGCCAATTTCGCATGTTATCCTTCAATAACCTTAATCAAAACTTTGCGCTGTCTGGGTCCATCAAACTCACAAAAGAAGATCCCCTGCCATGTCCCCAGGACCGGCGAGCCTCCGGAAATAATGAGGTGGACTGAGCTTCCCATAAGTGAAGCCTTGATATGTGCGTCGGAATTTCCCTCGGTATGACGGTAAGCGTCCTGGTGTGGA
>CAINUH010000325.1 GCA_903853735.1 uncultured Desulfomonile sp.
GAGTCTCATTGTTGGAACTTGCTACAACAAGTTTATTGAAGAAAAGGAATTACAGAGAAGGTTCGGAACCGAATACGAAGAATACAGGTCCAAAACACCGTTTCTGTTCCCCAGATGGTGATAACGCTTTATTCTACTCCCATGATGTCCTGCTTGTCGACAACGTAACCATCTGCATGTCCCTCTCTTTTTTCCCTTGGAAATTCCCTTGGAATTACCGGACAGTTCAGCGTAAGAATTGCTCTGGTAAGAGCAGCATGACTGCATAACTGGGGTTCGCATGAACCGTCAGAGTAACAATCCGTCCAACGCATGGCAGTGTCCCAAATGCCGAGAATCCCTACCTGTAAGGTACGACGAATGCCCCAGGTGCGGCATTATTGTTGAGAAGCTGTTCCGAAAAGACCTGCGAGATGGATTAGATGATCAATCCCTGATTACAAGATACGGGTTGGCCGAGGAAGAACTTGAGGAATGGAAAAAGAGTGTTCCAACCCACACAGTGGCACCTAGATAAGAATTACCTAAAGAGGCGCTCCAATTCCATTCTGATCAAAAGAATCTCAACAATAAGAAATATTTTGGCTGGTATATTGAAGCATTGTGTAAATACGCTGTTTTTAGAGGACGGGCACGGAGAAAGGAGTGTTCTAATCAGGTCAAAGATGCTCACGCACGGGTTCGGCTCGGCAGTAACCGCCGAGACAGAAAACACCACCGCGAAAAATAGGTCGCGGATTTGGGGACAACATTGTACTTGACCGGGGGAGGGTCAGTGAGGTACGCTCACAAACCGGAAAATACAGGCTTTTTCAGCAACGAGACGACGGTTTCGCCTCCGTCGGCGCATGTGGGAGACATGCGGGGGCCTTTTCGGGGTCAGAGGAACCATCCCGCGACCGGGTACCGGCCCAAACACCACCGAAATGGCAAGACCGCATAATTCCGGTGAAACATGGGTGCAGCAGCAGAAGGAACCAGGTCGAGATGTCATTCTCGCGTTACGGAGGACTTTTTCGCCCGAAGACTATTGGAGGAAACATGATCAGACAGGTGGAGTACTTTGAAAAACCCGGAGCAACAAATACTTCGAGGTGTGTTGAAATTGTGGAGCGGATCGTGCATGAAGGATTTTCACACGTGGTAGTGGCCACCACCAGCGGCGATACGGGCCTTGTTGTCGCCCGAAAACTGCAAGGACAAAACGTAAATGTGGTGGCCGTCACGCATAATGTTGGCTACCAGGGGGCCAATGTGGACGAGTGCATAGAGCAGAACAGGCGGGAATTGCAGGCACTTGGGGCCAAGATATTTACAGGTACGATATTGACCCGGGGCATAGAAGCGGCGCTCATGAAGAACCACCAAGGCGTTTATCCGGCCTACATTGTGGCACAGGCACTGCGGCTCCTTGGCCAGGGAGTCAAGGTTTCGGCGGAGATAGTTGCGGAAGCCTGCGATGCAGGTTTAATCCCTGAAGGAGCTGATGTGGTGGCTGTAGCCGGAACCGGTAAAGGCGCTGATACAGTGGCAATGGTTGAAGCCCACCCCTCGGATCGGTTCTTCGACATCAAGATCAAGCAGATCCTGGCAAAACCTATTTGATAATTGCTTCCCAGGAAAAGTTTTCCCGAGGATTACAACGGCGACTCGCCTAAATACTCTGTTCTCTTGATGGGCCTATGGGAATGAGCGTAATGGTAACGCTCGTCATATGCTCAACTGTTTCCACATAGTCCCTGGCATTTTTCGGGTTAATAATCAGTAGTGTCCCAACGTTTAACTACATAGAGTCAACAGGTTATCGTTTTCATCCGGCTCGCTTTTGTAGTCAGGTTTTGCAAGTAGCTGAAAAAGCAACGTTCTCTCGAAAGCGGAGACGCTTAGGACCTGTAAAATTGTGTAGAGGCTGGCCCGAATATTCAGCCGCTTTTTCATGAATGGCGCGAATTGATCGAGGCGGGTGAACTCTTTGACCTTGTAGTTGCCGTCGTAACGATCTACGCACTGGTGAAAGATGTGGAGAGGAAGAAACTCCATTACTTGAGAGAAAATGACTTTTCCGGAATACACAGATAACCTCCCAGGAAAGTTTTCTCCAAGCATGGCAGTTTGGTCGGATAGATTTCAAGTCGGCAAATAGCATATGATTGCTTTTCTCAAATCTAGTCAATAGGTTAAAAACATAACCTGTATCAACGTTGGGACACTACTGACCGTTTCTCCATAAGCAGTCTTGCAACTCTGAGCCAATTGGAGAGTCTCTCGCAGCTTCCCACCAGACAGGAGATGAC
>CAINUH010000326.1 GCA_903853735.1 uncultured Desulfomonile sp.
ATGCACTTATATCCCTCAGTGAATCTGTGCCGAGTATAAAAAAAATCCCGCAATTTTCCGTCTTGATAAAAAACTCGAGCGTGTTCACTGTATAGGACGGGCTTCGAAAGGTGAGTTCTATGTCGGAAACTTGAAACACGGGGTTGTCTTGACAGGCTCTGCGGGTCATCTCGAGCCGGTCTTCAGCACGAGCTATGCCGGTCATGCCTTTGTGGGGAGAAATGGAACTCGGAACAAATACTATTCGGTCAAGTCCTTGAAAGCAAGCAACTTCTTCGGCCAGGCGGAGATGTCCCACATGGGGCGGATTGAATGTTCCCCCGAGGATGCCGATTCTCATGGAACTGCTATTCACCAAGAAAGGGCTTGTTTTCACCATGAAAGATTATATACTTAATTTGGTGCATTTCAAAGAGTAATCGGACGGCCGGGTGTCGGACGTTGCCGATCAGCGGGTTGGAGGAATTTGTATTGGAATATTTTATCGGTTTTTTGATTCTGCTCGGTGTTTTGATCTTTGTTCACGAGTGTGGCCACTTCTTCGTTGCAAAACTGGTAGGCGTCAAAGTGCTGAAATTCTCTCTGGGATTTCCTCCTGCCATGATTAAGCGCAAATGGGGTGAAACGGAATATATTTTGAGTTGGATTCCGCTGGGTGGTTACGTGAAGCTGCTTGGAGAAGACCCTGAATCCGACGAGGAGATTCCTCCTGAGGAATTGGCCAGGGCCTTTACCAGCAAGTCCCTCCTATCCAGGGTAGCCCTAATCGTTGCTGGACCTCTGTCAAACTACGTTCTCGCGACACTTCTCCTTTGTGCGGGCTATCTCGCGGGATGGCCCGTCCTGACCAGTGAGGTAGGCAAGGTCCTGGACGGAACACCGGCAGCAGCAGCCGGCTTTCAAACCGGTGATCGGATTGTTGCAATCGACGGTGAATCCGTGTGGCGATGGGACGATATGCGAGCCGTCATAGAAAAGAGCCCGGAAAAGAGGCTCAATGTAACTATCGAAAGAGACGACAACAGGATGGACCTCCCTGTCACCCCCAGCCTCAGTGACCAAAAAGACATGTTCGGTGAACCGCTCGGGAGGATTGGTGTTTCTCCGTCGGGGAAAACCGTCAAGCTCGGTGTCCTTGGCTCCATGTATGAGGGCATCCGTTTTACAGGTTACCTTACGCGACTGGTGGCCGTGACCCTGGTCAAGCTGGTTAAAGGAGAAATAAGCGCAAAAGCTCTCAGTGGTCCAATAACGATTGCTCAAGTGTCAGGGGAAAGTCTCAAGGCGGGGTTCTTCAGTTTCATCTTTCTCATGAGCTACATAAGTATAAACCTTGCCATAATCAACTTGCTCCCGATACCTATTCTGGATGGAGGACATCTCCTGTTCTTTATCATTGAGGCTATCATTAGACGCCCGGTAACCGGGAAACTTCGAGAGGTGGCAGTGCATGCAGGACTCTTGTTCATAGTTCTTTTGATGGCGCTTGTTTTCTATAATGATATCATGAGGATCGTGACCAAGGGGTGGTCGCTGCAACCGTGATCGTCCTAGCCGTTAATTCGTCATCGTCCTCACTCAGTGTGGCCGTCACCCGTGATGGTGAAGTGCTTGGCGAAAGTGTTCTGATTGCTCACCACGAACACGTCGAGAATCTCGCTACCCTCATCAAAAAACTTACCGCCGACGTTGGATTGGATATTGAACAAATAGACGGGTTCGGAGTGGCCACCGGGCCCGGCTCTTTTTCAGGAATCAGGGTCGGCCTGGCAACTATCAAAGGGATGGCTCTTGCGCTTTCAAAGCCGGCCATGGGCGTATCCACCCTTGAGATTCTGGCTTGCGCCGCGTTGGAACCGGGAGAATCAGGAGCGCCGGTGATCGATGCCCGCCGGGGACAAATCTACACAGCGCTTTACACAAAGAAAGGGGCTCTTGACCTGGTCCTGGAAGAAGGCCCCTTGCTTCTCTCTGCCGAAGATTTTCTTGAGCGCCCGCAACTAAGTTACCGCAGCATATTGGTCTGCGGAGACAGCGGCTCGTCTCTGCCGGCCGAGCTGGCCAATGTGGTCAATCGTCGTCTCAAATTTTCGACAGCCTTTGCATGCGCTCAGCTTGCGGAAGAACGGTTCAGACTGGGAGACCGGGGCGACCTCCACCGGATAGCCCCCCTTTACATCAGGCGCTCCGATGCGGAAGAGAAAAGGGAGGCGTTCAAAGGCGAACATGGATAGACGCCTTTTGACTGAAAGCTGCCTTCCCGGAATTCTTTGGGACGTACGATTATTGATGCATTGCTGATATCAATGATGTGGTAGACCGGATCCCAGAGTGACAGCAGCGGGGCTCCACACGCGGAAACTATTACTTTCGCGTCCCTTTCGGGAAACGTTATTTCCATGACCGCCGATCGATGCTTATGCCCCTGAAGGATTAACGATATGCCGGTCTGCGTACAGATGTTGAGCAGTTCTCCGGCATCTGAGAGCGAGTGAGCCCAGAAAGATGAGCTGCGCGCAACCGGGAGGACAGGGTGGTGAAGGAACAGAACCTTGATACAGTCCTTAAAGCTTGCGGCCTTCTCGCGTAGCCAGTAACGGCTTTCACGTGAGATTGCGCCGGGCCATGACGGAAAGGAGTGGACGGAATTCAGGCCGAAGAGAATAACATTTGACTGCCCGCACTTGTAGAGTATCCTGTCGCGCTCTCCGAAGAAGTGGCTGTAGCGCATCATTGCCAGGCCGGGGAACATCCATTCCCAAAATGCCGACAAGCATACCTCTCTGTTGCCTGGGACGGCCACGAACGGGATGCCGAGCGATAGCAGGAAATCTCTGGCCCAGCGAAACTGAGACATGCGTCCCCGGTCCGTGATATCACCTGTTACTGCGATCAGATCGGGAGACTCCGACAGGATGTCGCGTTCCAGGGACAGGAGTTTATCCCTGGCGACGCG
>CAINUH010000327.1 GCA_903853735.1 uncultured Desulfomonile sp.
AATCGTTCAGTTCTGCATCGGTCAGCTTAACTTCACCGGCAACATCTGCAGGCGCATACGCCACATACTCCAACTCCAGCTTGTCGTTTTCCTTTTTGAATTGTGCCAGGGCATCCGCATCAGAAACAACGGCCTTATCTTTGATCGCCTGACGAACTTTCTTCAAGGTAACTTCAGCTTCCTGTCCTTGTTCAAAATCCTTGGCCGTTACGCGATTCGAGCGGAGCAGCTGTTGATACTGATCAAAGTTGAATTTACCATCTTTCTGGAACATCGGCATCGCTTCAATCGCTGCGGAAACTTCATCTTTGGAAACCTCAATTCCAAGTGACTTTGCTTCCTTAAGAGCCAGAAGGTTATCAATCAAGCCGTCAAGCGCCACCTTTTTCAAGCCGAGCATCTTTTCCATCTCGGGCGGAATGGACTGGCCGTAAATCTGCTGGTACATGTTTCTGATGCGCTGATAGGCGCTCTGATATTCTTCAAGAGATATTTTGGTTCCGTTCACCTTGGCAGCAAAAGCACCCTTGCCACCACCAATGCCGTCACTCCCCTTTCCCCACACAAGGAACATGGTGCCGATAAAGGAAAGCACAATGACGACAAAGACAATTTTAATGACTATTGATTCTTTTTGCTTGCGCATGAGACTCAGCATGAATAGAAGCTCCTTGGAATGAAAAAGGTACGTAAAACGCCGCTTGATGGCGGCGGAAGCGGCATATTACTATACGTGTCGTGTGATTGCAAGCTCTTGTTTTTTGCGCCTGTTTATAGGTTTTTCCATCTATTCGGAGGCATCCGGAGTTGTAATATATTCTTGAGTTTACAAAATCGTTCAGGTACCATCAATTAGTTGTACGCAATCAATGCCTTTCACCGCTGAACCACACAGGGGAGCTCTATGAGTACTGAATTTATTCCAAAATGGATAGCGTGGGAAACCACGCAGAAATGCAATCTTCACTGTGTCCATTGCCGCTGTTCTTCTGATCTGACATCCTCAGAAGGAGACTTCACTACGGAAGAGGGCAAAAATCTCCTCAAGGATATTGCTGACTTTTCCAAACCAGTTGTCGTACTCTCCGGCGGAGAACCGCTACTACGTCCCGACATCTTTGAGCTTGCGGAATACGGTACATCCCTTGGTCTCCGCATGTGTATGGCAACCAACGGCTCTCTGGTAACCGACGAGATCTGCCAGAAGATGAAACAGGCCGACATAAAGATGGTGTCACTCTCTCTCGACGGTTCAAATGCCGAAGTGCACGACAACTTCCGCCAATCACCCGGCTCGTTTGAAGGGGTTGTACGGGCCGCCGAAATCTTCCGCAGAAACGGCCAGAAGTTCCTGATCAATTCTTCATTTACCAAGCGCAACCAGACTGATATCGCAGCCACATTCAAAACGGCAAAGGGCTTGGGAGCGACAGCCTGGTATATGTTCATGATCGTCCCGACCGGACGCGGTGAAGAGATCATGAGTGAGCTGATTTCGAAAGAGGACTACGAAGAGATTCTGGACTGGCATTACAACCAGGAAAAGATGGAAGACGACATTCTGATGCGGCCGACCTGTGCCCCGCATTATTACCGAATCGTACCGCAGAAAGCCAAGGCTGAAGGCACCAAATTCGAGCGTCGCTCGCTGACCTTCTCTACCGGTGGCGGAAAAGGCTGCATCGCCGCACAATCCATCTGCCTGATCGACTGCTTTGGCAATGTCAAGCCCTGCTCCTACTTCCACCGCACCGCCGGCAACGTCAAGCAGATCCCGTTCCGCGAAATTTGGCAGAACTCGGAAATATTCAATAACCTGCGTGACTTCAAATCGTACAAAGGCAAATGCGGACAGTGCGAGTACCTGAACGTTTGCGGAGGCTGCCGCGCCCGTGCTGACGCAATACATGGCGACTACATGGAAGAAGAACCGTTTTGCAACTACGTCCCGATAAAAATTCAGCGGGAAGAAGCAAAATAACAAATTTTCCTATTGACAACACTGATCCATTAGGGCTATAAGGGAAATCCTTTTGCCCAGGTAGCTCAGTCGGTAGAGCAGAGGATTGAAAATCCTCGTGTCGGCGGTTCGATTCCGTCCCTGG
>CAINUH010000328.1 GCA_903853735.1 uncultured Desulfomonile sp.
GTGGGTAACCTGGCAATGGTTGCCTGTTGAGAGGGAATCTGCATATAGCAGACAGGCCCTCCTGAGTAAGGATTAGTCATCCGCTCAGTAGTGTAATGACTGAAGGCGTAAGCCTGAAAGGAAGATATACGAGTGTGACGAGGTGAAGGATGTAGTCCTGAATCTGACACATAGCTCTGAGAAACTTGAATTTTGGGAAAGTGCCGATCCTCTCACTATGGGCGCAGGCCATGCGGTGAGCGCGGTAAAGACGAGCGCAAAGCCGACACCCCGGGGTCTAAGACAGCATCGAGTCATACAACGGCAGACAAGTAACCAGGCAAGCGATGATCAAGGAGCTCTTGGGGAATCAACCGCAATGGAAGTACCCGAGTACCGTGTCCAAAATAAAAAGAGGATACGGGATGGCCGCGTCGCGAGTGATGGGGGCCGGTGGGCCGCAATGGCATAGCAAAGAGGCGTCTAATCCCCGCTGAGCGAAGGCCCCCACGGCGAGTTGACTGTGAAAGGAGAAACATTGACGCTATGCAAGGAGCGAGAATGCAGTGACAACGAATCTGACACGGATAGGTGAAAAGGCGCGCAAAGAGCCGGACTTGGTTTTTACGAGTCTGTATCACCACATTTGTGATGTGGACAATTTGCGTGTTTGCTACGACAATCTGGAAGCCAAAAAGGCGACCGGAGTGGATGGTGTAACCAAAGAAGAATATGGCGAGAATCTTGAAGATAACTTACAGGATCTTTCGGAGCGGCTCAAGCGAATGGGTTACCACCCAACACCGAGTCGAAGAAGTTATATTCCGAAACCTGGAAGCGAGAAAGGTCGACCGCTGGGGATAAGCTGTTTTGAAGATAAGATAGTGGAATCAGCGATCAAGCGAACTCTCGAACCAATCTTTGAAGCCGTATTCGAGAACAGCAGTTATGGATATCGACCGGGACGCAGCCAGCACCAATGTCTGGATGCATTGGGGCGAACGATACAACAGAGACCGATCAGCTATGTGGTAGAGGCCGATATCAGAGGATTTTTCGATGCGGTCAACCATGAATGGATGATCAAATTTCTGCGGCATCGAATTGGAGACGAGCGCGTAATCCGCCTGATCATCCGAATGCTGAAAAGCGGCATTATGGAAGATGGTCTGGTACGTGCCAGTGACCTGGGAACACCCCAGGGGTCGATATTATCTCCACTGCTGTCGAACATCTACCTTCACTATGTGCTGGATTTGTGGTTCAGCCGGAAAGTGATCAGGCAAAATCGTGGTGAGGCGTATTACTTCCGTTTCGCAGACGATTATTTGGCATGCTTTCAGTACAAAGATGATGCGGAAGAGTTTCAACGACGCATGGCGGAGCGACTCCAAGGATTTGGTCTGCAATTGGCGAAGGAAAAGACCCACTGCATTGAATTTGGACGTTTTGCCCGTGAGAGTGCATACAGGCGCGGCGAGAAACCAAAGGAGTTTACTTTTCTGGGGTTCACACATTACTGCGGGAAAACCAAAGAAGGATACTTCAAGGTCAAACGTCGGACCAGCCGTAAGAAGCTGGGTCTAAGCCTGCGCAAGTTCACGGACTGGACAAAGAAAGCCCGCGGTGTTCTGAAAAAGGGAGATATGCTCAGGCAGGCCCGCGCCCGAGTGATCGGGCATCTGAGCTATTACGCCATAACGGACAATTTGGAAAGGTGCAGCTACTATGTCTACCGAACCGGACAAATCCTGTTCAAATGGCTCAACCGAAAGAGTCAGCGCAAGGCATATACCTGGGAAAACTTCAACCAAGCATTGAAGTGGGTTGAGTGGCCCCGAATAAGAGTCCGCAAAGACCTGAATCCATGTCGTAGAGCGGAGGCTTACTGAATAACGAGCCGAGGAGCCGGATGTATGGGAAAGCCGCTTGTCCGGTTCTGAGAGGGCCAGGAGTTCAACTGTGATATGGAAGAGATAATGTGGCACCGCCGCAAAAGCAGGCGGAAACAGAGAAAACAAACATTTTCCTTAAGTCACAGAAGACTCCCGGCTACTCGAAA
>CAINUH010000329.1 GCA_903853735.1 uncultured Desulfomonile sp.
CGCACGCTTTGAGCACCTGATTTCTATGTTTCAGCAAGAGAAAGACCGTGCCTTCATGATGCTTGTCCCACGACTGATATCGTTTACGCCCTGTCGGATGATCTGAAAATGAAGGTTTGGAAAGTGAAACCTTTACGTTTCGACTAGACTGATAGTCTGCATTCGTTGAGGCCGTGCCCAACCGTTGGTTCGTGTTGACCGCACAGATGTCCATTGGCTCCTGAGGTGACTTTTCCTTCGCTTTTCCTGTCAGTGACGCCACTCCTACAAGCTTTCGAGCTTGACGGTTAAGAACAATTCCCGTAACATGTCAGGTTCCCGGAATACCGTTTGCCATTGCGGATATCTTCATCTTTTGGAGGCGCTGTGGTTTTTCAAGAAGCGACCCGAAGAATCGATGAATTGTGCGATGAAAGTGTACGTTTTCTCGCGGGAATATGTTCGATACCCGCGATAGGCCCAGAGAACGGCGGCTCAGGGGAAATGGAAAAATATCGGGTTGTAAAGGAAGCTGCGCTTGCTTTGAGCCCGGATCAGGTCGAGGAAATTCCCGCTCCGGATGACCGCGTTCCCGAAGGCGTGCGGCCTAATCTCCTTGCAGTCTTCCTCGGCAGCGATAGATCCCGTACCTTATGGATACTCAGCCACATCGACGTAGTCCCTCCCGGCGAACTCAGGCTCTGGGACCATGACCCGTTCAAACCACATGTCGCAAATGGATTCCTGTGCGGCAGGGGAGTGGAAGACAACGGTCAGGCGCTGGCCGCGAGCCTGTTTGCAGTCCGTGCCGTCAAGGAGACTTGCGGTTTGGGCCTTAACGTAGGACTGGTGCTGGTTTCCGATGAAGAATGCGGGAGCTTGTACGGGCTGGATTATGTCCTGCGAAAGCGCTTGGACCTGTTCAATCCCCAGGACTTGATCCTGGTCCCCGACGCGGGCAACAAGGATGGCGATCACATCGAGGTAGCAGAAAAACACCTCCTTCACGTCAGGTTCCGGGTTGAAGGAAAACAGGGTCATGCCAGCCGGCCTGATCTGTGTGTCAACACTCTCAGGGCTGCTGCTCACTTCATAGTGGAACTAGATCAGAACCTGGCGGCGCACTTTCATCAACGGAACACATTTTTCAGACCCGACTTGAGCACCTTTGAGCCGACCAAAAAGGATGCCAATGTCCCCAATATAAACACTATTCCTGGAGAGGACGTCTTCTATTTCGACTGCCGGGTGCTGCCCGAGATCCAACTCGTCCAGGTCCTCGACGAGATGCACAGAGTGGCTGCGGGGATCCAGGAGCGTTTCAATGTAAAGGCGCGAGTGGAAGAGTGCCTCAAATTCGAGGCTCCGGATCCGACGCCTTCCGATTCTCCGGTGGTGGTGTCTCTGGCCCAGGCAGTCCAGGAGATCTACGGGGTTCAGCCTCGGCCGGTTGGGATAGGAGGACAGACAGTGGCGGCCTTTTTTAGGAAACAGGGGCTGCCGGCGGCGGTGTGGGAGAAAATACTTGGCATGGCGCACGCGCCCAATGAGAAAATCTCCATAGAGAACCTGATGGGCAATACCAAGGTGTTCGCAAGGATGATGATTTGATTTTCTGACTCTTTGATCGGATGCGGCTTTGGGTTCAGAGTTGGAACTGACTGAAGTCCGCTCTTCTAGTCGTTTAAGGAGGATATGGGGGTATGGATCGTTATAGGCCTTTGAGAGGTCTGCTGTGCATTGCGGCTGCGGCTATGTTACTGCTGATCGCTGCCCCTCCGGCTGATACAAGCGAAAGGACGGATCGCGGTCGGACATCCAGGAACGACAGCTCACGGTTGAACTTGCCGCAGGCCGTCACCATAGCCGTGACAAGAAACCTGCGCATGGCCGACTCACGCCTGGCCGTTTCAGAAAAAGAGTATCTGCGCAGGCAGGCATTTTCGGATTTTTTCCCCACGATTGACCTTTCATACAACGCCGAAGGTTACAGATACCGGCAGGCAAGTAATATTCAGGCATTTGCCGGTTCCCACGACAGCCGATGGGCCACGAGAGGGTATCCTACCCCTACATCAGTTGCGGCAGGGCTGGCATTGGATCCTGACTATCCATACCGTATTGATCCCTACCGTACGTTCACCATGTCCGCGACCATGACCCAGCCCCTTTATACCGGTGGGAAACTATTGAGCGACTACAAATACACGCGGCTTGGGGTGGATTACACAGCAATTCAGATGGAGGTCAATCGACAGGACCTTATTCTTGACGTTTACGAAGCGTATTACCAGTTGGTTCAGTCGCAAAAGCTTCTTGGAGTCGCGGAAGAGTCGGTTCGGGCCCTGGAATCTCTCCGAAATCAGACAATGGAGTTTTACAAGGCCGGCGTGGTTCCCAAGGTGGATGTGCTGTCCACCGAGGGGCAGTTGGCACAGGCGAGAATCCAGAGGACGCAGTCCCTTACCGATATCGAAAAATACCGGGCCACGCTGAATTTTCTGCTGCGTTACCCCCAGGAGACTCCGACCCAGGTGGAACACGACATCGCTTATCGCCCGAACAGTTACAGCATTCCAAGTATTTATGCCACAGCAGCAGCGAACAGGATGGAGATCAGGCAGGCGAACATATCGGTGGATCAGGCCATGGCCCTTGTCAAGTCCTCGAAGGCCGACCTGCTCCCCGCGGTCGCGGTACAGGTGGCCGGTTCCAGGATCAATGACGACTGGAATCCCTTCGACCCCGAAGGACTGAATGACTGGCGCATCCAAGGGCTTTTAACGTGGACTTTCGATATGTTCCGCCGTCGTGATACGGTTCAAGAGAGACGGGCGTCACAAGCCAGGGTATTCATAGCACGGGAGCAACTCGTAGAGCAGATAATGGAAGAGGTCAAGACCTCTTACGAGGACATGAAACGTTCGGAGAGCAACATCCAGGACAACCGTGCAGCCGTTGAATTCAGGCGTGAAAGCTTCCGTATCAACCAGGAACGATATAAGGAGCAGGTGGCTACGTACACTGAGGTTCTTGACGCGCAGAGGCAGCTTTCCCTTGCCGAGGGGGACTATTACATATCGCTCATTGGTTACAGAATAAATCAGGCCTTGCTTGAGAGGAGAATGGGCATTTTGCGGCAGTAGTTGGGCGCGGTATTTCTCATTGTTGTTGGGGAACTGAAGAATGTTGTTAGGTTTCACGCTTTTTTGTGTTGTGGCAATTGCGTGGGTAACGGGCTTTCAATTCGCGGGGGCGCAGAGCCAATCGGCGCCAAGCCAGGCAGCGTCTGCCAAACCTGCAATTCAATCTTCCGGACGGCCCAGCAGTTTCCAGATTAAAGAGAACATACTGACCCAGAAGAGTGCAATATTGCAGGGTCAACTCCGCGAGGTCAAGAGGTGCATTACGGACGCAAGCTTACCGCAAACCCTTCGAGACCCTCAGGGAAATATCAACCGAGTGCCCCAAACTGACCTGGTGGACTGCACCAGGAAGCTGAACCAATTGCAGCGTCAGTTTCAGGCCCTTGCACGACAGGGCTCACAGTTGGCTGAAGAGGCAAAGTTTCAGGGAGAGCAGCTAAAAATAAAGCTCGACGTCAAGAAAATCAGCGCACGACTAAAAGGCAAGTCCGGGCAATAGTTTCTTCAACGGCCCGGCTAGCCTGCATTGAAACGCGCCCGAAGCAAACATCTACGGGCACTGAAATGCGCACACAGTTCCCTTCGAGGAGGCCATTTCTCGCCTGCCGGCATTAAAACCGCTCAGTCGCTATTCTTCCAACAATGGTTAAATTAGCAAGGATGTTGTTCACCCCCGGAGCGGACCACCGATTCCGCGTCAATTCCGAGAAGCGCAACTTCGTGCTCTCGGGGGCAACAATCAGCGGATCAAACGCAACCGGTGGGCTTGGGCAGACCGGCCACCTTACAGGCGCCCTTTGCCGGCCCAGATGGGAATAGCTCGTAGATCTTCTTCAACTTGAAGCCTGTATCCTTGCAAACCTTTCGGATCATGGGAGCGATGTTGAATTCCATATAGTAATTCCTGAGGTAATGGACGACCTTCCAGTGCTCGTCAGTCATTTCCTGGATCCCCTCTGTCTTGGCGAAAAGAGCCGCAACCTCCTCGTTCCACAGGTCCGGATCCTGGAGGAACCCGTCCTCGTCAACATCAAAAGTTTTACCTTCAATCTCCAGTGTAGGCATACGATAGCCCTCCTTAATTCAATTCTGCCCCACAACACCGGGCAAATTGTGTAATCCGTATAGTGTTATCAGTAGTAGGGAGCAAAAACAATCTGCTATTACCATAAATTTTGCGTTTACCCAAGAAAAAAACCGACATTCTTGTCGACACAGCGGATAATTGCTCTACGCTCTCGTAATTGAACACAAGTCCGCCTATCGTCGAAAAGAAGCGGGGGTTTTGTGGAAAGGACCTCAATTGTCTCGCTATCTCTTTTTTGTCTTGGCTTCGGCATCCTGAATATATTTTTGGAGAAGCTTTATGACCGCGGGCCTTTTCTCTCTGGAAAGGGCTTCTCTGTAGACCGCAAGGGCCGCAGGGTAATCCTTCTTGATCTCATAGACAAGACCCATGAGACCGTAGGCGTCCGGATAGTCAGGGTTCAACTGCACTGCTTTCTTCAGGTCTTCGATACTCTTGTCATATTCCCCTTTTTTGGAATTCGCGATCGCCCTGTAGTGGTAAGCCACGAAAAAATTGGAGTTGTCTTCTATGGATTTGGTGAACATCTCAATTGCGCGATCCCATTTTTCTACTCTGAGGGCAAATTCGCCTTGTTCGTAGTAGTCCAAGTAGTCTTCCGCGTCGGCTGGCGTCCAGGGGACCGCGCAGTATAAAAAAAGAACCGGAATAAGCAGAACGATTTTGAGTCTTCCGAGCATCTCCATAACCCGTGGGCATCCCTTGGACAGGGACGAATACTAGCACAAAACAGCTCCCTGAGAACCATCTTTTTGGGGTCATTTCGTTTTCCTTGCCCCTCATGGGTAGATTTGATAGCCTGATGTCAGAGTCACTGATCGAGTGGTTGTTGCTGCAAGAACTGAGCGGATCATGCCGGTCCATGATTGTGCACCTGCTGAAAGTTGCCGTTAAGACATTCTCAAATGCAGTTTGTCGGAATGGCGCCCCGATTCCTCTAGGCCCCCACGGGAGTTTGTAAGAGAGCGTTTCATGAAAGATTTGCACACAGCGAAGATGGTTCCGGATTACCTAAGAGATGGCCGATATGAGTACCTTTCAGGCGTCTTGGACCAAGAACCTCCCTGGATTCTGATGAAGTTGATCCGGCTTCTGTCATCGAGGGTTGTTATCGACGATCACGTTGTGGAAAAACTGCGGGACATCTCGACGCGGTGTCCAATCGTGTACGCCATGAAATATCGCAGCATGTACGATCTGGAATTCCTCAGGATGCGGTTTGCCGCATTGCGACTTCCAGCACCCTGTTTTGTCTTCGGGATGTCATCGGGTTTTAGCGGATCATTCCGCAAGTGGCTAAAGGTATGGCGAAATAAGTTTATGTCCCTGATCCCCGACGCCGGAGCATCGGTTCCTCTTGAAGAAAATGTTGCAAGAGAAATCATGGAACTGGGAGGCGCCGGTGTGATGTTCCTCGTGGATGAAAAGACTTCGCGTAAGAGGTACGTTCACCCAGCCCTGGACCCTCTACGAATGCTCATGGACCTTCAAGGGAGCATGGCCGGATCTATCGCAGTGGTCCCCCTGGTTATCCTTTACGACCGGACTCAGCGCCGAACCATTCGTCCTTTATGGGAGAGCTTCCTTGGGGATCCTGATCAGCCCGGAATTTTAAAGCGGCTCTTAATTGCGGTGAGAAAATGGACCGTGCCGGAATTGCTCGTGGGCGAACCTGTGTACCTTATCGCGGAGTTCGAGGAATTCGGGTCTGAAAAAGAATGGGAGGAAGCACCTTTTGAAGTCAGAACAAAACTCGTAGCTGCAATTAATGCCAGGATCAGGGTGAACAGGGGACCGGAGAGGATGTCTCGGACCGAGATCAAAGAACTGGTGTTGCAGGATCCGAAAGTTCAGACAGCGGTCAGAGAAGCCGTTTCACTGGAATCGACCGGCGAGGAAACCGTTCGCAAAAAAGCCGAATCTTACGTGGACGAGATGGCAGGAGACCAGCGTGTTCAAGTCCACCATTTTCTTTATTATGTACTCAAATGGACTTTTTCACAAATTTTCAATGGGGTGGACATCAGGGAAACAGACTTCCAGATCCTTAAGGAAAAGAACCAAAAAGGCTCGCTGATATATGTTTCATGCCATAAGAGCCACGTGGATTATCTTGTCATCGGTTTCCTGTCATTTATCAACCAGATGGCAATACCGTACATGGCTGCCGGCAAGAACCTCTCCTTCTGGCCGGTTGGTCCGATACTTCGTAATTCAGGAGCCTTTTTCATAAGAAGGTCTTTCAAGAATCTAGGCTTGTTCACGGGACTTTATACCAGTGTTTTTGAAGCTTACCTCAAGGTTCTCGTAAAAGAGAACGTCAACATAAACTTTTACATTGAGGGTGGTAGAAGCCGGACGGGCAAACTCCTACCCCCCCGCGTAGGCATGTTGTCATTCCTTGTACAAGCTGTGGGAGACGGCGCAGTATCGGATATGACTTTCGTGCCGACATTCGTTGGTTATGACCAGGTTCCGGAAGAGAATTCGTACCTGCGCGAACTGTCAGGTCGCGAAAAGCAGAAAGAAACTTTCCGTTCCTTGCTTCGATCCAGGGAGGTGCTCAAAAAGAGATTCGGCAAAGCTTACATACGCTTTCATTCCCCGCTATCATACCGACAGTTTTGCGATCGATGGAGAGCCGAGATTGGAAATGACAAACAGGATTTGTCATCAAACAGAAAAATGTTGCAGGATTTTGCTTATCACCTCATGGCCGGAATCGTCAGATCAGGCGTGGTGACGCCCATAGATCTGGTAGCGGCAGGGCTCATGTGTACCAGCAAGAACCGTGTGTCCAAACGAACCCTGCTCGAATCGGTCCGGTGTCTCTCAGATTCACTTCGCGGCGCCCACATAGAGTTCGCGGCGAGCCTGGAGCAATTGGAAACCGTGGTAGAGACAAGTTTGGGGCTATTCAGAATCCGCGGATTCCTGGATGTCGATGCCGAATTAGACTCTAACGGTCAGGCTTCTTACATAATTAACGAGTCTGGAAGAATCCATCTGGATTTCTATAGAAACTCCCTGATAAATTATCTCTGGCCTGCAGCTCTGGTCGCTACTGTTTTCCTTGCAGACGATTCGCGTACAGACTGCTCTTACGACCGAATATACGAACGGTTCGGTATCTTTAAACAGCTTTTGGTAAAAGAGGTCATCTGTGACCCCTTGGTCGGAGACAAAGAGTTAGTGGACGGAATAGTACGGTTTTATGTGGAACAAGGTTGGGTCAACGAAGATCTTAAGCCTGCAAACACGGAAGCTCTGGAATATCTCAGCGGTGTTGTC
>CAINUH010000330.1 GCA_903853735.1 uncultured Desulfomonile sp.
CATCGTGACCTCGCGGATGCTGTTTTACAACACTACCCCGCGATGTCAAGTATTATTGCGCGCTTTTTACAACAATAATGTGTTACAACACAATTAGTTCCATAAAACAACGCGAATTCAACATATTACGCGATACAGACAACCGTCTTGGGAAAACTCCGGAGTTCTCTCAACCTCGCCAATCTCCGTGCTCTGGCCCGGACCTCGAACGAAAACGAAAACCTCATCGACGGTTGGGAGCTGTATCTCCTTCTTTTAGACACGTCTCCCGTCTTCAAAGTTTGGTGCATACTGCACCGTCCCAACGTTCTAAACGGTGCAGTATGCACCTAGTCTTGCTGATTTCACGATCTGGCTAACCCTGCGTTCGCTACTATCCGAAAGTGTTCCAAGCACCTCAAAGAGTTTGGCACATAGTTTGCTTACCATCAAGCTGGAGTCGACGATGAAGATTGCAATTCCCGAACATCAGGGCCGTATTGCACCGGTTTTTGATACATGCCGACGCATTCTGGTTTTTGCCCACGTGGCCGACAGTGAGGAAATTGTCGCCCAGGAAGACTGGTCGGTGGTTTCTCGTCAAGGCAGAGTGACACGTCTCAAGGAGCTTAGTGTAGACGTTTTGCTCTGCGGAGCAATCAGTTGCGGGATTGAGGATCAGATTCATCTGCAAGGCATCCGAATCGTTGCATGGTTGGCTGGAGATGTGCCGAAGATCCTGACGGCTTTTAGAGTCGGCACGATCATGAACCCTGAGTATGCAATGCCGGGTACGCTCGTATGCAGGCGGCGTCGGCAGATGAGGCAGGGGGGTAGAGGCCAATGGAATCAGAGAGTTAATTTCAAAGCAAAGGAGAAGAAGCCATGCCAAGGTTAGACGGAACAGGCCCATCTGGAGCCGGACCCGGAACCGGACGAGGCTTAGGGCGATGTGTGACCTATGCGGGAAAAGGAATCGGTCCATTGAGAGGAAACCTCCAGGGAGTCGGTCGCGGTGGTGTGCCCTGGGGCGGAGGAAAAGGTCGGTGCTTTGGTGGCCAAGGGATGGGGTGGTACAGAGGGCCTTTTGCTGGTGCGGCTTCCCTGTCACCCGCGGAGGAAACCGAAGCACTGAAGGCGCAACTGGCAGCCGCAGAGCATGAGATCGCCGCAATGAAGTATAAAGGGCGCTTGAAAACTGCGACGGAAGTTGGGGCGGTTTAAAATCGCGACACCCCTAACATGCCGATCCTGATAGAGGGGATTTGGTCAAGCCAATGGCTTTTCCGGTCAGCCTTTCATCAGGAGGTTAAGAGGGGTGTATAAAGACATGGAGGAATGGACCGACATACGACTTCGGGTATTGAGGGGAGAATCGAGCAAGCGAGAAATTCTCCGCGAGAAGGGGATGCACTGGACTACGCTGGAGAAGATTCTCCGGCATTCAGAGCCTCCGGGTTATAGGCTGATGAACGAGCGTCCCAAACCAAAGATAGGACCCTTTCTCGACCGGATTGGAGACATTCTGGAGAGTGATAAGCAGCTACCGAGGAAGCAGCGACACACGGCCAAGCGGATATACGAACGAATCAAGGAGGAGGGTTACCAGGGCAAATACACGCAGGTCAAAGAAGCGGTAGGGCAGATCAGGCGGCACAGCCGTGAGGTATTCATGCCTCTGATTCACCGGCAGGCAGAGGCGCAGGTAGACTTTGGCGAAGCTTTGGCAAAGGTTTCGGGAAAGCTGCGTAAAGTGCATTTCATGGTTATGGTGCTTCCGTATTCTGACGCCTTTTTTATTGCTGTGTTTGAGCGGGAATGTACAGAGACATATTGGGAAGGACACGTACGGGCATTCGAGTTTTTCGGGGGAGTTCCCCGAAGGATCACGTACGACAACAGCAAGGTTCTGGTGTCTCAGATCATCGGTCCTCACGACCGGAAGCTTACACACGGTTTTTTGCAGCTCAAAAGCCACTACCTTTTTGATCATCACTTCTGCCGAGTTCGCCGTCCCAATGAGAAGGGAGTGATTGAGGGGGTAGTTAAGTATACTCGTCTTAATTTCTTTGTCCCCGTACCGGAGGTGCATAATCTCGAGGAGCTGAACGAAAGGCTAGCACAGATGTGCCGAGAAGATCTCAACAGGCGTCTTCGCGGCAAGAGTGGACCCAAAGCGGAACTCCTGGTTGAAGACCAAGCTGCTTTTCTTCCCCTTCCTCCAACACCCTTCGATGCATGTCGTAAACAGTCTACCACAGCAAGCTCTCTGTCTCTGGTACGATTCGACGATAACGACTATTCGGTACCTGTGCGTTACGCTCACCATTCTATCCTGGTGAAAGGATACGTTGATCGAGTGGTGACGTGCCATAAACAGGAGACGGTAGCTGAACACAGGCGCTCCTGGGGCAAAGAGGGCGTTTTTTTCAACTATGTGCATTACCTTCCACTTTTGGAGCGAAAACCCGGATCACTGCATCATGCGTTACCCCTAGCCGATTTGAATCTACCAGAGTGCTTCGATATTCTTCATGGTCGTCTTCAGAAAGAGGCTGAGCGTGAGGGCGAGGGAACCAGAGAGTATATTCGAGTACTCCGCCTTATAGAGGATCACGGTCTGCCCAAAGTAACCCAAGCCGTGATAAAGGGTCTGGAAGTGCGAGCGCATACCCGGGATGCGGTTGCTCAGTTTCTTGTCCCGCAGCCTCCTTGGAGACGTACTACCTTCAGCCTTGATGGACGAGAGCACTTGCGTCTGGTGAAAGTGGCTAGACCCAATGTCTCCGCCTATCAGGACCTGCTTTCTCGCGGAGGTGCCACATGAGCGAGAAAGACACGCCTACCATTCTGCTGCAACACTATCTCAAAAAGCTCAAACTGCCTACCATGGTGAGGGAATATGCCTCCATGGCATCGGTCTGCACAGATGACAGGTCTGATTATCCCACCTATCTGTTGCGCCTGGCTGAACGGGAATTACTTGATCGTGAGAGAAAAGCTGCGGAAAGACGGGTCAAGGAAGCACGGTTTCCGGTGATCAAGACCATTGATACCTTTGATTTCAAAGCCCAACCGTCGATAAACGAGCCTCTGGTCAGAGAGCTGTTGGGAGGAGAATTCATAGACAAACGAGAAAACGTCTTGTTCATCGGCAATAGTGGCACCGGAAAAACTCACCTGGCGTGTGCTGTAGCCTTTGCAGCCTGTGTGCAGGGACGCCGCGTCCGTTTCTCCACGGTCACCGGTCTGGTCACTGAACTTCTGGAATCCAGGGAAGACAAGACTCTCCAGAGATTCCATAGACAACTGGAACGCCAGCAACTCGTTGTAATGGACGAATTGGGATACGTGCCGTTTTCCAAAGCAGGAGGAGAACTCCTCTTCGAGGTTGTCAGCCGGGCCTATGAACGTCAGAGCCTCCTGGTCACTACGAATCTCCCCTTCGAGAACTGGACCGAAATACTTGGTTCCGAGCGTCTCACCGGCGCTCTGCTCGACCGCCTTACCCACAGAGTCCATATTCTTGAAGCCAATGGAGAAAGCTACAGACTCAGGCATGCCAAAAAACGGGCTTCTCGAACACCCAACCACATACAACCACAAACCTGAAAGGAGGAAGACCTTGACAGATAGAAATACGAAAGGCTAATCATCCAACTGGTGCCGCACTTTTCGACCGCCACCCTCCGCAATTTTCCTCCGCCCTCTGCAAGCAATGAGGATTTATTCCAAACAAGCTGGTGAGAGCTTAATTATACAAAACCAATGTGCTCAGATTAAAATTTATGCTGAGAGAAAAATTGGTGAGATTTTATCTGAAATTGAAAAAAATAAAGGTGGTCAGGTTGAGCACAAATCCTACCTGTCGACGGACACTACACCTAGAGTTGACACCCTTGGTGACCTTGGAATTTCTAGGACGCAAAGTTCTAATTATCAATCAATTGCATCCATTCCGGAACCTATTTTTCAGAACCACATCACCTCGGTGCTATCAGAGGATGACCAAGAACTCACGTCAATTGGGTTGCTGAGAATAGCTAAACAGTTAAAACTGGATGAAAAATTACAGGGGTTAAGGAATCAAGTTAGCTCGACAGATAGGAATTCTATAAATGGAGAAAA
>CAINUH010000331.1 GCA_903853735.1 uncultured Desulfomonile sp.
CTGCGCACACGTGGGAAATCAAAGACGCTGAAGAAGAAGGCGTCGTAATACAAAACTGTTGGGGACCTATGGAAGTGGTCGAACAGCAAGGCGGCGTCAAAGGGATTTGTTTCAAGAAATGCGTCAGCGTATTTGATTCTCAGGGTCGTTTCAATCCCTCCTACGACGACGAGTGTACAATGGGCATTGAAGCGGACGCTGTAATTCTTGCAATAGGCCAAGCAGCGGATCTCGACTTTGCATCGGATGCGGGAGTCGGCATCGAAAACAGACTCATAAAGGCTGACGAGAAAACCCTTGAAACCAACGTTGACGGTATCTTTGCCGGTGGGGACGCCGTGGTATTCCCCGGAGCCATCATACATGCCGTGGCCGCGGGCAGGAAAGCCGCGACACACATTGACCGGTATCTCGGGGGCAGCGGAGATCTGGAAGAGTCATTAATCGAATTGCCTGCACTGAACAACAGACTTGGAAGAGAAGAGGGATTTGCCTACAAACCGAGATTCCAGACCAGCAAAAAAGCGGTTTCAGAAAGGACCGGTTTCGAAGAAGTGGATCTCGGGTTTGGAAACGGCGATGCCGCCCTGGAAGCCAAACGTTGCCTCCAGTGCGATCTCAGACTTGCCATGGGGAAATTGGTCTTCCCGCCTGAACATGTCCTGGCCTTCACGCCCGAAAATGTGGAAAAGGTTCCCGAAGAAGAGGGAGCGTTCCGTCTCATGGACGCGGACAAGATGGTCATATTGATAAAAGGCACGGACAACATGCGTGAGCTTTTGACGGAGTACCTGGAAACCCAGGAGTCGGCCAAATACTTTGACTACGAAGAAGACAAAATGTACTCCAACAGAGAGAGTGAACTTGTGCAGCAACATCTCCAGAAGTATGGCCAGATGCCCAGTGCCGGCGGTGACGAAGACGAACTGTTCTAGGTGGTTGACTCTGTGACCGACGTCACGGGTGCATCGGTCTCCTAACGAGTGCTTCTGAGAAGGTCTATCGTTTCTCGATGCATCTCGCACCCGCGATGTTCTTGAAATCAACATCCTGAGTCCACAGTGCGGCTCCAAAGGAGCGAGCAGTTGCCAACATGGTGCTGTCGGCCATGAGGAGTTTTAAGTCAATGAAAATTGTCGCCTTTCTAGCCTGGCTTAATGCCAAGTGATTCCCTTATCATACGTGGAATGACGACCTGGAACTTGGGCGAAATCGTAACGGCCTCCATGTGGTCTCCTATCCGCAAGATCCTCTCATAAGGTTGCTACATTCAATAAGTCTTGCCAAGACAAGAGTCAGATAGCCATTTTAAAAGAAGCAGTGCTGCGAGGCCGGATAGGATAATCAATCAAATCCCGTCGACAATACCATTGAGTGCTCGACAAAGTTTCAACTCCTCTTCACCATTCTGTTCTTGTTATCCACAAAGATGTTTCGGGATTTGTGGCCCGTGCATTCGGAATTCTCCATAACGACATAAGAACAGATGATTATCAGGTCATTCACTGACACTTTCCTGGCGGCTGCTCCGTTCAGGCAGATCACGCCGCTGCCGGGTTCACCTCTGATTACATAAGTGGCAAATCTTTCCCCGTTGGAAACATTGTAGATCTGAACCTGCTCATACTCGAGGATGTCTGCGGCATCCAGCAGGCTCGAATCAATGGTTATACTTCCCTCATAATCTACGCACGCTTCGGTGACGATAGCCCTGTGTATTTTGGATTTTAGCATTGTCCGCATCATGACTTTACCTCTTGCGGATTAAATTAATGCCGGTGCTTGAGCACTGCACGCCGAGTGGCAGGTAATTAGGCATGCCCGGCACGACCCTGAAAGAGCCTGTTATCTATGAGCCTGGTTTTGCCTATTCGAACGGCCAATACGGCCAGGCACCTGTCATCAACCTGTTTCACGTCCTCGAGAGTTTCAGGATGAACTAAGCTTATGTAATCGGACTTGGCATCAGGTTCTTTGTCTATGCGGCCGGACATCGCCGTGATGTATTTTCTGGGTTCTTTTTCACCGCTTCCAAACAGTTCTCCGGCGATGTGCAGGGCCTGATACAAACAAACAGCCTGCTCGCGTTCCCTCGATGACAGGTACGAATTGCGGGAACTCATGGCAAGGCCGTCTGGTTCCCGTACCGTTGGACAATCGACAACATTCACATCCAGATCCAGGTCCCGAACCATTGTCCGAATGACTTGAAGTTGCTGATAATCCTTGGCGCCGAAATACGCTGAAGTGGGACAAACGACATTGAAAAGCTTCAGCACCACAGTCGCTACTCCCCTGAAGTGGCCGGGTCGGGACTTTCCGCACAGGGGACTTGAAACTTGCTCAACCTCAACGTATGTCTGGAACTGTGGTCCGTAAACGTCATCGGCTCCTGGCACGAAGATGGCGTCAACTCCAGCCTGCCGGCACTTAATCGAATCAGATACAAGATCTCTGGGGTAGGTGCTAAGATCTTCGTTGCGCCCGAACTGAGTCGGATTGACGAAGATGCTCGCCACCACACGCTGGTTTTCGAATCGAGCACGGTGCATAAGACTGAGATGGCCCTCGTGGAGATATCCCATGGTAGGGACAAGTCCAATGTTATGCCCCTCAGCCCTCCGAGTTCGTGACCACTCCTTCATCTCAGCGACAGAAGAAATATTATCCATAATGTTATTTCCACAAAAAAAACCCTCCGGTCGGAAGGCGTTCTGATTCCTCTCTTGCGTCCTCCCGTCCCGGTCGAATGGATCCAGGCGGTATTTCAATCCAAACAATATAAGTAGGTTCCGGGTCACCAAAGGACTCCAGACCTTAACAAAACTATACCTAAAAAATTTGACCGGTCAAGAATAAAGGAACGGTTTGCAAGAATTTTCAGGGGACATGCGTAGAAATGGCAAGCTGCA
>CAINUH010000332.1 GCA_903853735.1 uncultured Desulfomonile sp.
CCGTCCCGGATCAACGTCTTGGGTTGGAAGCCCAGTTTTTGCTTGGCCCTGGCTATGTCGGCAAAAGTTGCGACCACATCGCCGGGTTGAGCATGTATCATTTCCTTGATAGCCGTCACGCCCGTGAGATCCTCCAGAGTTCTTATGAAATCAAGAAGTTCGACGGGTTTATTGTTGCCTAGATTTATAATCTCGTAATTGTCCAGTTGCTCAGATGTTAATGAAGTGGTCACACCGCTTACAATGTCGTCTATATAGGTAAAATCTCGACTATTCCTGCCGTAGTTGAAAACCCTTATAGGCTCGGCGTTGAGGATGTTTTCCAAAAAAGACCAGTAAGCCATGTCCGGTCTGCCCCACTCCCCATACACGGTGAAGAATCTTAATCCGACCGTCTGCAATCCGTAAAGATGGTGGTAGGTGTAAGCCATCAGCTCGTTTGCCCTCTTGGTTGCAGCATATAGGCTGATCGGCGTGTTTACCGGATCAGTCTCCGAGTATGGCATTTTCGTGTTGCCTCCGTACACGCTTGAACTGGAGGCATAAACAAACCGCTTAACAGGAATAGACCTGGCCTCCTCTATCAGATTGACGAATCCGGCCAGGTTGGAACGCTCATAACTGTACGGGTTTATCAGTGAATATCTGACACCTGCCTGAGCAGCAAGATGACATATTATTTCCGGTTCGTGTTCATGGCAGCATTTCTGAACCGCAACCTTGTCTGCGATATCAATTTCCAATGGAACAAATCTGTGCCGACTACACAGAATCTCGGATCGGGAACGTTTCAGCTCCGTAGCATAGTAAGCATTGAAATTGTCTACGCCTACCACCTTGTGACCGGAATCCAAGAGAGCTTTTGAAACGTGAAATCCTATGAATCCGGCACTTCCCGTAACAAGAATGGTAGACACTTGTTGCTCCTGTCCCTTGATTATAATCTTACAAATCAGTGTGCGCCTCATCGGAATACAAAGCGTCCCGAAGAGTGCTCCCTTTCCTAATAGGATAAGTGTGTCCCGACCTGGCAATAACCCTCACCCTCCCCTCAATAGTCACATCCCTTTCAAAGAAAACTGGTCCCTGAACTTCCAGAGACTCAGCCTTCACCATAGAAATGGAAGAGGGGTCTTCAAAGCGAAACTGTATCTCCAAAGGGGAAGCCAGAAAGTCGGATCCAAATATCACTTCGGGCCTCAAGGGCAAATCAGAAGGTCTAAGAGGATTACTCCGTATCCGATCCATGGCATCGAGAATACATGCGTCTGACTGAAGAACAAATAGATCCTCCACTTTTTTTGTTGGAAAGAACCTGTCCCTGGAAACCCGAAGACCGCTCGCAGCGGGGAAACAACCTATTGCGGCCCCCATTGCAGTTTCAAGCTGTATTACCCCGGCTCCGGCCACCACTTTGGAATTTTGGATTATTGGAAATTTCAGCTCTCCCAAGTCTAGAGCCTTTGCAACCGCCCATAGATCCACCCAGACGTTGTTCGTGTTGAATACCGGAAAACGCTCCAGGTCCATGAAAGCGTCCTTGTCCTCGGGAGAAACCTGCGCGATTTCCAGTAAATCCAGCCTTCCACTCCGCATCACCAGGGTGCCGCCCTTCCTGTCTGACTCAGTCCTATCGGTAACTTCGATCAGGAAATCTATTCCGTGGTGGTCGATTAGCCCGAGTATCCAGGGTTCTAGGGTTGCGGCTAGATTGTCGACATTAGAAATGAATGCCCAGCGGCGTCCGCTGGAAATGAATTCATCGAGGAGTCCGCTCAAGCGGAGGGTTTGGTACACATCGCCGTGCCCTGGAGGAGCCCAGTCTTCTTCTGTTCCAGTTTGTAGAGGAGCCAGAGTGTCCGCCATCAATCGAGGGACTTGATTTTGGACGAACGTTCTCACCGGAATCTCGAGCTTACCGATGACTCCCAAGGTGGCATCGTGCGTAAAAAAACTATTCATCAAAACGAGTGGAACCCTGACTCCCCACTGTTTTTCAACGGCTTTGACCTGTCCCGCGACTATTTCCAGGTATGACCGGCCACTCTTGGCCGCAAGAATGCCCTTGGGTACGTCCCCACCCATGGTAGTGCTTCGGCCGCCGTTGAGTTTGATCAAAACAACCCTTTCAAGCAATCCCTTGCCTGCTTTTCCAAGTTCATGAATTTGAGCCGGGTCGTCGGGAGTGTTCAGTAACCGGCTTTCGTCCGGGTCCGAAACTGAGTCGAGGGGTACATAGGCGTCTACTCCACTGGCGATGTCTCTCAGCATCGCAAGAAAATTGTCTATGACCAACTCCGGAAC
>CAINUH010000333.1 GCA_903853735.1 uncultured Desulfomonile sp.
AAAGATTATGCAGTGTATAACATTGAAGAATGGATTGGAGTGCGTATTCATGACTAAGAAAGGGTGCAATTTCAACGGCGGCCGTTGCCATCCGGTCGTCGGAACCTGCGAAGGCTGCTCCCGGACAGTGACCTCTTCGGAAGGCACATTCTGCGCCGTAGCTCCGAATCCCCCCACAAAATGGGCCCGAGGCGACTGCAATTTTGCTACCCATCTCGAACGCAAAACCGTCGAACAGGCACAAAAACTCAATCCGCTCAAGGCATCAAAACGGGCCGCAGCTTCGAAGAAGTAATAGGTCTCTGTCCGGAAGGGATCATACCCTTCCGGAGAAACAAGCCCGTATGAGTTTCCACAAACCCCCGGACTTGGAAGCTTGCGGCGAACAGCGTCCATCCTAAAGCTAAAGAATGTAACGGCTTAGGTCATCGCTTTTAACGATATCACGCAGCCTATCCCGAACCATTTCAGGAGTCACGGTCACTGTTATTCCGAACATGTCAGGTGCCTCAAATGAGATTTCCTCCAAGAGTTTTTCCATTATAGTGTGGAGACGGCGCGCACCGATGTTTTCCGCGCGGTCATTAACTTCCTCCGCCAAAGCAGCAATCTCGTGAATGGCCTCTTCTTGAAATTCCAGAGTCACTCCTTCGGTCTTCAGTAATTCTTCGTATTGAATGACCAGAGCGTTTTTGGGTTCGGTGAGAATGCGCACGAAATCGTCTCGTGTAAGGGGTGACAATTCAGCTCTGAGAGGAAACCGGCCCTGAATTTCCGGAATGAGGTCGGAAGGCTTCGAGACGTGGAACGCGCCTGCTGCGATGAAGAGTATGTGGTCAGTTTTTATAACGCCGTGCTTCGTATTGACGGTGCTTCCCTCTATAATTGGCAGCAAGTCTCTCTGAACGCCTTCACGGGAAACGTCCGGCCCATGTTGAAGCGAACGACTCCCCGCTATCTTGTCCAACTCATCGATAAAAACGATACCCGTTTGCTCGACCCTCTCCTTGGCGTTTTTGGACACTTTGTCCGTGTCGATAAGTCTGTTGAGTTCCTCTTGGAGCAGGATCTGTAGAGCCTCCGGGACCTTTACGCGGCGGCGCTTGATCTTGCCTGGGAAAATGTTGGAGAACATGTCCTTGAGGTTGATATCCATTTCTTCCATTCCCCCGGGGGAAAAGACTTCCACCACCGGCATGGCGCTTGTTTGGGTTTCAATCTCAACCTCACGGTCGTTGAGTCTCCCGTTTCGAAGCATTTTCTTAAATTTTTCTCGCGTACGTTGGGCTACCTCTATTTCATCACTCAACTCTTGCTGGGGGGAGAGTTGATTCCTGCGGATTTTGCGGGGTGATCGCACGGGGAGCAGTATGTCCAGAAGTCTTGCCTCCGCCATTTCCTCAGCCTTGGGACGAAGCGTCTCGTATTCCTCCTCCTTGACCAATGTAATCCCTATTTCGAGTAGATCTCTGATCATGGATTCGACGTCACGGCCCACATAACCTACTTCTGTGAACTTGGAGGCTTCCACTTTGAGGAAGGGCGACTGGGCCAGTTTAGCTAGTCTTCTGGCGATCTCCGTCTTTCCAACGCCGGTCGGGCCTATCATAATGATATTCTTAGGAGCAATTTCATCCCTAAGCTCATCAGGGACCTGCCTGCGCCGCCATCGGTTTCTCAGAGCAATCGCCACCATCTTTTTGGCTATGCTTTGACCGACAATGTATTTGTCCAGCTCTGCAACTATTTTTCTGGGTGTAAAAGTTTCCATAAGACCTCGGATACAAGACCTGTCACAAGGACAACAAGTTGATGCGGCCTGTGCCGGCACAAGCGCCATGTTTGGAAGCTGCGGCCTGAACATTAAGTCAAATCAGAGCCTGCTCTCCCCAGCCTAGTCAACAAGTTCTTCCATGACAAGCTTGTCATTTGTGTAAACACAGATTTCCGCAGCGATTGACATCGCTATCCGAGCCACTTCGGCCGCTTTCATATCTGTGTGCTGCAAGAGGGCCCTAGCCGCTGCCAGGGCATAATTCCCGCCGGAGCCTATCGCGATGATTCCATGATCAGGTTCCACCACGTCCCCCGTTCCCGATACAAGCAGGGTCTTGTCGGAATCCGCCACTATAAGCAAGGCCTCTAATCTTCTCAACATGCGGTCTGTACGCCAGTCCTTAGCCAGTTCTACCGCAGCCCGAGTAAGATTATTGGAATACTTCTCAAGTACCTGCTCGAATTTCTCCAGTAATGTCAAGGCATCAGCCGTAGAACCAGCAAAGCCGGCAAGTACATTGTTATCTTTCCCGAGACGCCTGACCTTTCGAGCAGAATGTTTCACAATGGCATCACCCAGTGATACCTGACCGTCTCCGGCAATAACCACATTGGTTCCACGGCGGACGCAAAGGACAGTCGTGGAGCGAGTTTTTCTCTTACTCATGAAATCATCCAATTCAACACCATCCAAAACTGATTAGAAACGTGTTATCGCATTCCGAGTGCCGTCGCGTTATCACAGTTGTCATTTTGAATCCTTCTTAGAAGCGCCACTTCTCGGATGCGACCTGTCATAAACCTCCATGAGCCTTCCAAGGTCAACTTTGGTATATCGCTGCGTCGTGGAAAGGCTTGAGTGGCCGAGCAATTCCTGAATGGATCTCAGGTCTGCGCCGCCTTGAAGCATATGAGTGGCAAACGAATGCCGAAAGGCATGGGGCGAGGCATCACGAGTAAGGCCAGCCTTATCCAGACATGTCTTAAGTATGCGTCGTACGCTTCGCGAAGACAACCTCCCCCCTCGGTGATTAAGAAACAACGCCGGTTCTCTGTGGCTGAGCTTGGTTTTTAACTCGATTGCCGCACGAACGGGCATATAACTTGTCAATGCACTTGCTGCCTTACTCCCAACGGGTACGTATCTTTCTTTATTTCCCTTTCCGATTACTCTGACCCACCCGTTATTCAAATCTACGTCCTGGACTTCGAGAGATGTCAACTCTCCGACCCGAAGTCCTGAGGAGTAAAGAAGCTCAAACATCGCTATATCTCGCTCTTCCGATTCCTTAATACGTGAGAAAAAACGATCGACCTCATCGACGCCGAGGGCTCTGGGCAACGGATGATCACGTTTAGGGGCTCTGATGTTCGCCGTAGGGTTAACCCGGACAGTACCGTCTCGGACAAGAAATGTGAAGAATGTTCTCAGGGCCGCCAGTTTGCGTCCTATTGATTCTTTCTTGACACGGCCGAATCGGTTCGCCACGAACCCCCTGATTTCACGCGGTGTGATTTGTTCCACGCTCTTCAGTCCTATAGCCTCTACCTCGATTGAAAGATAGCGCTGAAAATCTCTTAGGTCCGCTTCGTAGCCGCGGACAGTCTCCTTTGAGCGGACCTTTTCGATCTCAAGATGTATTTTGAAAAGTGTTACGGCTTCCTGGAAATTCAAGAAAACTCCTCAGGGCGTCTTATGGTCTGGTCTGGAGTGGCTTGCCTCATCTTCCCTCAGGGGTTCCGCACCGGTTGATTCAAGATCGTGTAGTTCTGGAATTGGTGAGGATGATTGGTCACCCGCCCCATCGCCTTTACGGTTAACCAGCGACACCTTTTCCGAAATCCCGGCTCTGAGTTTTTCATCAGTGGCGAGCTTGAGAGCGCTGTTGTAGTCGGAGAGGGCCTCTTTGTTCCGGCCCTTCGATGTGTAGATCAGTGCTCTGTTTTCAAAAAAAGTCGAGTTTGTCGGATCCACTGAAATAGCCTTGGAGTAATCTTTCAGCGCCCTTTCGAGGTTATTCTGTTCGTGGTAAACCAGCCCACGGTTATTGTAACATATAGCGTCCAGAGGATTTAGTTCGACAGCTCGATTGTAATCCGCCAAGGCCTGTTCAGGCTGTTTGAGTTTATAACAGGCGTCTCCTCTCACCCGGTAAATCTCTGCATTTCCAGAGTCCTTTTCAATTGCTGCGCTGAAATCTTCAATAGCTTTCTTATATTGCCCCATCCTGTGGTACGTCAGACCCCTGTCCCTCAATGCCTGAATCATGGTATTGTCAACCTTCAAGGCTCGAGTCCACAACTCTATGGCCTGTTTTTCCCTGCCGAGTCGGTAGTTTTCCATGCCTTCTGTGTAAAGGTCTTCAGCTCGTTTTTTTCTTAGATTCTCTATCCGGGCCTCGAGTTCCTTGACATCGCTTCTGTTGGCTGTAAGTTCAATGACTTTGACGTATGATTCCAGCGCCTTTTCATAATCACTGCGCTTTTCGTAAACTGAACCAAGCGTCCTGTAGGCCAAGGAATTTTTCTTGTTCAACGCAATGGCCTGTCGCAGGTCCCTGATTGCCTCATCAAGATTTCCCTTCTCGCTGCGAACCAGGCCGAGTGTTGTGTAAAGGGCACTGTCTCGTTTGCCATGTTTTATGGCAGCGTTGAGATCGATGAGACTGCCATCCAGATCACCGGTCTTGTAACGAGCGACTCCGCGATTGGCTAAAGCGAAAGCGTAGTCAGGCTTAATTTCAAGGGCTCGATCATAATCTTCCAACGCCTTTTGAAACATTCCTTTACGCTTGAGGGCTACCCCTCTATTATTGTAGGCAAGATGGTCTCTTGGATCCAGCCGGAGCGCCCGAGTAAAAAGCTCCACTGCATCGTCAAGTCTGTCTTGTTTCAAGGCTTCGACAGCCTCATTGTACAGGTCAACCGCGTCTTCCTGGCAGAGGCCCTGGAGCGGCAAAAGGGTCCCCAAAACAACCAAACAAATCAATAAGTTGATCATCTGCCGTCGCGTCCTTTCAGGCTCCGTCTAATCCCCCCAACTTCTAACACAAATTACGTTACTACGTCACCCCATGATCCCCAAGAGCAGCAAAAAAAACAGCAAATGTTTTCAAATTTGCTAAATAAAATAAAGATAGTAGTGTTCTCAAATTAATTACTACGCATGCTTTAAATCTAACATTAGATAATCAAATCTTTTTACTTGACAGCAAAAAAACACCGTGTTAAAGGCCCATTTCAGCTAAGCCCTACAAGGGGCTAAATTCAGTGTCCTTAGCTTGAGTATACGCCCTCAAGTATTATTTGAAGGATCTGAACAAAGGAGGATGAGGTATGGTGATACGATTCGCAGTCGTTCTTTTTTTATGCACACTATTTTGTATTCCTAATCTTACATCTTCATTGGCCACGGCAGGTGGTCCCCCCGTCCCGTCCCCTGCGCCGTCATATCAATGTGCTCCGCAAGCATACCCGGTTCCAAACTGCGGGCCTGCGCCGCTTGGCTTTTGCAGCGGCATTCTCAGGGCATGTTCCGGAATCTGTGGCACTGTTCTGGGGTGTCCCTCAACAATCGCGGGCATGATACTGGACACTCCGCCCCCTGTGTTTCCCAGACGGAGATGGTTCCCGCCGGCGTGCGGCCCTGTAATGTGCGCTCCCAGAATGTGCCCCGTTCCTGTTTGCATGCCCGCGCCCTGTCCGCCGCCTCCCCTGAGACGAATAACGAAAACTAAGCCGATCGCAGCGGCAGCTCCGCCCCCCCCAGTTTGTTACGCTCCTCCTGTTTGTCCTGTGGGTCCAATTCCATGTCGGCCGCGGATGCAAGCCTGTGGCCCACGCCATCCGGCGATAGGTCCTGGTTGTGTAGCCCTTTGTGCAACAATTCTCGAGATGCCGTTGAGGCTCTGCTCGGGCATGCTCAGCATTCAGGACGGCCCGCTTGGTCCGCTGGCAGGCACTTTCGAGGCCACCATGACCACGTTTGGTCAGTACTGGTAAGGAGTTGTTTTCCCGGTAGAGTTGGTTCCGATTTGCCCAAAAAACCAATCGAGTTCTACGGTTCTTAGGTGAATCCAGCCCTGTGCGGAGACCAATTCATTACTAATAACAGTATGGATGCCTTCCAACGGCTGGATCATGCCAGTGAGAAATGTTTAAGAGGGATTAGTTTTATGACCAACACTTGTTGCAATAAGCCAATCTCGACTGGTCAGTCCCTCCAGCAGTTATCCATATAGAATTCACGAACCGCATCAGGGGCTTGTTGCCCTGTTTAGAAAAGATGCCCCTGTTGCCAACCAAAGAGTGGAAAAAGTGGGGTCCACTCTTCTTCCAAAAAACCACTATTCCTCCTAATTTACAGGGACGGCCAACCGTCCCCTTTTTTTTACATGTTGAGGACTGAAACTGAGCTAAACGTACGTCTTGCGCAGGACGTTGTCCGTGGTATGCTTCTCATGAGAGAGTGTATTGCGGATGAGGCTTTTTGTCACATTGGCGATGGGAATGAACACCGAGCCCCTTCCGAAGCGCCGAGGGCAAGAAAGTCGGTCAGTTCTACACACGCCTGGATGCGTCGTACAGGTGCTCGCAATCCGACAAGTGGACGACGGCGGTCGATAAGGTTACGGGGTTACGACTACTCATCGTCGGGTGCTTATTTTGTGACCATTTGCGTCAGGCACAGGGAATGCTTGTTTGGCGAAATCATGGACGCGACGATCCGGTTAAGTGAGGCAGGAAAGATAATTCAGGCGGTCTGGGATGCCTTGCCAAGTCTTCATTCCGATATAGATTTGGATGTTTTCATAGTCATGCCCAACCACATACAGGGTATTATTCTGCTGATCGATAAGTCCATTGTAGGGGCAGGGCTTGGAGATTGTCTACGGATTTCCGGAGGAGATTTACACTTGAGGAGAATAGAGATGCCTGACGACGCGACTGCTGAGCAGACGCTCAATATTCTCGTGATAGATGATGAGGCGAACATTCGCAAGACCCTGTCTTTGTGCCTGGAGTCCGAAGGGCATCGGGTCGTTGCCGTGAGCAATTTTCATGATGCGTTGGCGGAAGCATCCCGAAGGTCTCTCGATGTTGCGTTCGTAGATCTGAGGCTCGGAACTGCCGACGGAATGGATTTGATACCGCGTTTGATTACCTCAACACCATGGCTAAAGATAATAGTCATCACTGCTTATTCTTCAATTGAAACTGCCGTGGAAGCCATGCGTCGCGGAGCGGCCGACTACATCCCAAAGCCGTTCACTCCAGCCCAAGTTAAGATGGCTGTAAACAAAGTTTCAGAAGTTCGCTCTCTGGAACAAAGGCTCGCCCATTTGCAGGAAGAACTTGGTCGGTCACAACCCGAGATAGATTTTTCGAGCACCAACCTCGCGATGCAAAGGGTGGTGTACCTTGCCCGACAGGTAGCTTCCACTGATGCCACGGTGCTCCTGCGAGGCGAGAGCGGAACAGGGAAAACCGTCCTGGCGCGCCAGATTCATTATTGGAGCAGTAGGGCTTCAAAACCCCTTGGCGTTATCTCCTGTCCAACCCTTTCTCCTGAATTGATGGAAAGCGAGCTGTTTGGCCATGTTAAGGGCGCATTCACGGGAGCCATTCGCGACAATCCAGGACGCATCGCAGCGAGCGAAGGCGGAACATTGCTGTTGGACGAAATAAGCGAGCTACCCTTATTAGTTCAACCCAAGCTGTTGCGGTTTCTCCAAGAACGGGAATACGAACGCATGGGTGACAACAAGGTGCGAAAAGCCAACGTTCGCATAATTTCTGCAACAAATGTCGATTTGGAACAGGCTGTCCGGACGGGGAGGTTCAGAGATGATCTACTCTATCGTTTGAACGTGATACAGATCGAAATACCGCCGCTGCGTGAACGACTCGAGGATGTGGTGCCTCTTGCTGAGCTGCTCCTCGCGTTTTTCGGCCGTAAATATCACCGTCCGTTCATTGGCTTCACAGAAGAGGCGCAAAAGGCCCTGAAACAATATTCCTGGCCTGGTAACGTTCGAGAGTTGAGGAATGCAATCGAACGTACTGCGATCCTCTGCAAGTCAGACCACGTTGGGTTAGAATATGTCCCCGGCAAAACGATATCTTATAACGCGTTTCCAGACATTGGTGATGCTGTCAGTCTGGCAATAATTGAGGAAGAGCATATACGGCGAGTGCTTGCCAGGAGCAAATCTCTTCAGGAGGCGGCTGATACGCTCGGTATAGATCAGGCTACCCTCTGGCGTCGACGAAAGCATTACCGAATCTGAAAACAATATGAGAGTTCAAACCCTCTCTGGGCGCCTTGTTCAGTCCCGCCTTGCAATATGCACGATGACCAAAGAT
>CAINUH010000334.1 GCA_903853735.1 uncultured Desulfomonile sp.
CGCCCGCACCCACAACAATCAGCGTAGGTGGTTTTGAATACCAGTCCGATCAGCTCGAAGGGATCGTCAAGTTCGCAAAGGAAGCCGATGTCTACCTCAAGAAAACCCAAGCAGAGTTTACCACCCGAGTCGAAAAGCTCAAGACCGATGAAGCCACTTTTCAAGAACGGCTCAACGGTCCAGACGCGGTGTTGCTCAAGCTTCTGGCCGAGAAGCCGGAACTCCGGGATTTCTTGTATGAGAAGGCCGTTGAATTAGACCCCGGCGTTGCCGGGCAATACAACCACGCAAAGACAGAGAAAACGATTACCGATCAACAGAGACGTATTGATGATCTCGAAAAGCGTCTCAATGATCGCGACCAGAACTATCAGCGCCAGACGGTTCAACAGCAAGAAGCTGCCCGTGTAGCCGAAACCAAGGCGTTTGAAACCGCAGTCATGGATCATTCGCGGGCGCAAGCAAAGACCTTAGACCCGAGCGGTAATATCCTCGACTCCGACACTATTGACATGATCGAGAACGATGCCGCGCAACGCATCCGGTCAAGAACCCTGAAGGCAACCGTAGCTGATGTAAATGCATATATCCTCGGACGGCTTCAAAAGCTCACGGGCAAAGTCTCAACCGCTCGCGCCGCTGAACGTAACGCCTATCTCGGCGAGAAAAACAAGTTACCCCCGCCGCCACCTACGGGTGGTGGTGCTGTTCGTATTGCTCCCGCAGCCGCAAAGACCTGGGCAGACGCGGAAAAGAATCTCAACTCTCGGATTGCTGCGCTCAAGGAATGAGCGCGGGAACATAATTCCCGCCGCCATGCGGCGAATTGACAGGAGGAAGTACTTATGGCCGATTCAACCGCGACATTGGCGGCGTTGCAGGGTAGCCTGAAAGAAGACTATCTAGGCGTTCTTAACGACCAGTTCTCAACTGGTGCGGTACTCGATGAGAGCATCGCGAACAATACCAAGGATATTGAGGGTTTGGAGGGCGTAATGAGTATTGCTCTCAATCCTAACCTGGGTGTTGGCTACGCCGGGGAAGACGGATACATCCCGGATGCCGGATACCCGACCATCAAAAAGGTGCGCCTCTCGTTGGCATATCTCTATGGTTCGCTGCAAATCAGCGGCCAACTGATGAAGATGTCTCGCAGCGAGAAGGGTTCATGGGCGCCCGCGCTCACAACCCTCATGGAAGACTTGATGAAGGGTTTGAAAAAGCTTCGCAATTTCTTCAACTTCGGAGATGGATCAGGGGCCATTGCGAAAGCCACAGCGGTATCGACCTATACTATTACCGTTGATCGCTGGTCTCCACTGTTTGAAGACCCTCGCCTCCTTGATTCATGGACGCAGAAAAGCGGCGGCTCACAGAACATGACGGGCGTAGCGATCTCTACCTCCGATCGAAGCTCTCGCGTGCTTACGTTTGCTACAGCTCACGGTGCCAGCTCTGGCGACTACATCTACCTGAAGGGCTCACGCAACAATGTTCAAATGGGTCTGCTCGGTGGTGTAGACAACGGAACATTCATCGGCACATTCCAGGGGCTCGACCAGTCAGCTTACAAACGCTGGAACTCCTATGTGTTTCACAACAACGGCTTGCCGCGCAATATCTCCGAGGCCCTTATCCTCGGGGCCATGGCTGCCGCTCGTATGCAGGATGCCGTCATTGATTTCTGGGTGATGACTCCGTTCGCTCTCAACGATCTCGTGGAAGAGCTCCAGGTTCTTCGTCAGTTTGTAAACATCAAGAAGTATTCTGCTGCCAACCGAACGCTTGACCTGGGTGGTTTCGCAGCTACTGAAGATCCGGATTGTCTGCCCGGTTACTCTTTCGGGCTCACGAAGGAAGACCTTTCCTTCTACAGCGCGGGCGGGTTGGAATGGATGAAAGAACCGGGCGCAGGAAACATCTTGCAACGCGTCATAACAGCCAGCGGTCGCAAAGACGCATATGAAGCCACGTTGTATCTGTATCGTCAACTTGGATTCAAGCGCCGGAACCGCTGCGTGCGCATGGAAGACTTGGCTGAAAACACTCCGTTTGGTTACTGACCTTAACCATTTGTCGACTCTCCTCGACGAAGGCTACGGGTAAGCCTTGTAGACCGGTCCGCCCCGAACACGCGGGCCGGTCATGCCTCTCAATCA
>CAINUH010000335.1 GCA_903853735.1 uncultured Desulfomonile sp.
CTCGCGGCTATCTCACTAAGAATTGACAAATCCGCGAAAACTCCCTGATACTACCTTCCTTGTGTAGGAAACCGAGTCATCGTTTACACCGAACAAGGCCCCCACTCGTTCATGAGGCAACCCCATTATCAAGGCCTTGATGGCCATGAGGCGAATGTAGGATCGCTGAACCGGTGACGCCTTTGCCCGCGCGCGGTCTCCAATTCCTCCAGGGTGCAGTTCTCCTGGTTCGGCATGTTTCGTTGACGAGACATGCCCCAAGAAGATCACATATTCGCAAAAAGTCGCGTTCTTTTTCGCGATCATTTTCGAGAAGCACTCGATTAATCATCTGGTTGGGAATCTACCCCGCACCGCTGATAGACGTCATCGAGAAGACGGTTACCAGTCTGACGTGAACATTTGATCCGGAAAGAATGCTTCTGAATACTTGTCGCCAAAGCTTTAAGATCAATCAGTATTCTTAATGAGATGACCCCGATAGCCCTGGCGATCCAACTGCTTACGAAGTAGGTTGACAACTTCGTCGGAACTGAAAGCAAAGCCAAGAACGGTCTTGCGGAAGATTCTGTTGCCCGCATACATAAGCCTCCAGTAGAGCATGGGAATCTTAATGACCTTTCCCAATACCGCTGCTATCCTGGAAAGTTTAAGATACTTCTCATCGATGCCGGAAATAATCTCCGGGCACAAAGCCGCGGCATCCACCATCTGCTTGATGGCCTGTTCCAGGTCCATTTCGTTGGAAAGATACCAGAGTTGGTCCAGGGGATCGCTATCGTGCCGGACAAACCCATCATTCAAAGCAATTTCCCAGAGCTTGGTATTCTGATAGACCCTGACCCCCACAAAAAAATTCACCGTGTAGTATGGGGGCCTGGTCTCCCTTCTCAGGTACTTGAGGATAAAATCCAGTGTTTCTTGAAGGGTGCGATTGTTTTCACCCGGACCGCCTATCAGGAAATCCCAAAGCACGGTGAATTGGGTTTTGTTGATGGCATCGGCCGCTCCGGCTACGTCATCAATGCTAAAGCCCTTGCGATAGTTTCTTATCATTGTCTCCGAAGCTGATTCCGGGGTTATCCAAAAGGAAGTAAAACCAGCCCGCCACATGAGGTTCAGAAATTTTCCGTCAATGCCACGGGGACTTACGCCCATGGCAGTAAAAGTGGCTTTCCACGGACGCCTAATTATTTCCTCAAGGATTTCAACGCAGTGATCCATTGGGTCATTGAAAACAGAATCGACGAACTCGAAAGATTCAGGTTTGTATTTGAACAAGGCTTCTTCAATTTCGTCAACTGCGTCCACCGGGTCTCTCAGCCTCAGGCTATTTCCTTCCAATAACTGGTTATAGGTGCAGTATATGCATCCTTGTCTGCAACCTCTTCTGGTCTGGACATTGTAGCTGCTCCCCATCCTTTGATAGGGCTTCATATCGATCCATTTACCCACGTCCGCGTTACCCTTTGTGAAATCTGCCAAATCCGGTGGGGTAAAACGAAAAACACCATCCACGCAAAACCCTACTCCTGGGATATTGATAACAGGACTCCCCGTCTCCAGGGATTGGAGAAGTTGTGGAAAGGCCTTTTCTCCCTCAGACACAACTACAAAATCGGCCCTTAGTAATTGCAGCAGACCTTTCGGGCTGAGGCTTGCCCCCGAGCCGCCCAAAACGATACGAGCGTGCGTGAGCCTTCTCACTTGTCTTACGATGTCAGCTATTTCCGGGAGATAGGAGCGGGGGTGGAGCATGTTACAGTTGTCGATATTGCGAATTGAAATCCCTACAACTTCCGGCAAATAAACTCTTATTACATGGTCAAGCTCTCTGGAAATGTCTCGCCTAAAGCATAAATCCAGCACCTTAACGTCGTGGCCTGCAGCTTCGGTAGCTCCAGCCACATAACAAAGCCCGATGGGAGGCGCCGCCAAGACATCCCCCTTCAGGTTGCTGTTAATAAGGAGAACTCGCATACTACTTATGAGAAAGGCGCGGGGTGATTGTCACGCGCCGGATGATGTCTCGCTTTCGTAGAATAGCTTGATCGCAGAGACGACATATTCTTTGTCCTCCAGACTTAGTTCAGGATAAATGGGCAGCGCCAGGACTTCGGCTGACGCCGCTTCGCTGACTGGGAAGTCTCCCTGCCTGTACCGGCCGTCTAACACGCATTCTTGAAGGTGCAATGCCTGTGGGTAATATACCTCTGTGGAGACGCCTCTAGATTGAAGGAATTCTCTCAAGGCATCGCGATTTCCGGCCCGTATAACATATTGGTTGTAGACGTGTCTCTCCCGGACCAGGGGCGGCGGGATGATCTTTTCGCCCGCAAGACCAAGGTCGTCAAAGCACTCTTCGTAATAGGTCGCATTTGCCCGTCTCTGTTTTGTCCACGACTCAAGATACCTCAGCTTGACCCGCAAGACCGCTGCTTGAATGGCATCCAGTCTGAAGTTTCCACCCAGCACTTTATGGTAATACTTCGGATTGGAGCCCTGATTACGGATTATTCTGATGCGATCTGCCAACAGATCATCATTCGTTGTAATCATGCCCCCATCGCCGCATCCTCCCAGATTCTTGGATGGGAAAAAGGAAAAACAGCCGGTAATTCCCATGCTGCCGGCACGCCTTCCTTTGTAATCGGTTCCTATTGCCTGAGCGGCGTCTTCTATGACAGCCACGCCGTAACGGTCGCCAATTTCGAGCAATGGTTGCATTTCTGCA
>CAINUH010000336.1 GCA_903853735.1 uncultured Desulfomonile sp.
CCAAGGCTATAGGCGTTGGGATAGTCATACTATTCACCGGCATAAATTTCATCGGAGCGGGAGTGGTTGGAAAGTCTGAAACGGCAATAGTAGCCATAAAATTGTGCATTTTGCTATTGTTCGCAGGGACGGGTCTGTTCTTCATTCACCCTGATTATTTGTCTCCCATTCACTGGCCTTCAGGTTCAGGCATCATATTTGGGGCCGGTGTTCTTTTTATCGGATATGAAGGTTTTGGCCTAGTGGCAAACGCTGCGGGTGATATGGCTGATCCGAAGAAGCTCCTACCAAAGGCGCTCTATTTGAGTGTCCTAAGTGTCATTCTAATTTATTTGGCCGTGTCAGTGGCAGTCATTGGGAATCTTGATGTCAAGGCCATAGTGGCGGCTAAAGATTATGCACTGGCGGAAGCTGCGAAACCTTTCCTTGGTAACTTCGGGTTCAAGCTTATTGCCGTGGGAGCCCTATTTTCAACAGCCTCGGCCATCAACGCTACGCTTTTTGGAGCAGCGAACGTCAGCTACATGATTGCTAAAGACGGGGAACTCCCGAGAGTGTTTTCTCGATTGATTTGGCAGGGGGGCACAGGTGGATTGGTAATTACCTCTTGCGCTGTAATCCTATTCATCCTGTTTTTCGATCTTTCGGGTGTGGCAATGATGGGCAGCGGCGCTTTTTTGTTAATTTACGCCTGCGTAAACGCCGCTCATCTTCGGCTAACTTCGGAGACGGGAGGAAAAAAGGTTATTATCTTTTCTGCTATTGCCGCATGTTTGTTCATGTTTGTATTTTTAGGAGTCTACATCTACCAGAATTCGAAGCCGGCCTTCATAACCATGATTGCTCTCATTCCTTTGTGTCTTGTAGCAGAATTGGTTTATCGAAAAACTACAGGGAGAGAGATTAAGGTAGGATCACAATCGGCTAATTAGTGTCGTTAGGCTAGAAATCGGGCTAGATTTTGCTTGATCTAAATGTCATGTTTTAGACTGAAAGGACAAAGATTTAGTAGAACTCCTCAGACGACAGTGAACAAATACTTTGTTTTGGAAGACTGTATCAGGGAATGCGGGGAGGGACTATCGCTGTTGGCTTTAAGAGATCACCAAGGAGACAGAGCAAATGAGAACTCGGATTCAGCTACTGCTTTTCGCAGTATTGGCGACACTCATCACCTTCGCCGCCGGTTCCAGTGGCGCCCAGCATAGCGCCGGCGTCCCCGGTTCGCCGTCATCGACCACGACTATTGATGGGAAATATCTCCCATCCCCTCCACCTAAGTTTGGCGGTGAGATCAACCTAAACGCCACCCAGTCCAAGCCGTGGTGGCCGCCCAGTGTGGCGCCACCCAATGGGGCCCCAAATGTGCTCCTAATCATAACTGACGATGTCGGTTTTGGCGCTCCAAGCACTTTTGGAGGGGTCATCCCGACTCCAGCGCTTGACCGGATAGCCAACGCCGGGCTCCGCTACACCAACTTCCATTCCACTGCGCTGTGTTCTCCCACGCGAGCGGCGCTACTCACCGGCCGTAATCACCACTCGGTGGGCTTCGGTGTGGTCTCCGAAATGTCTACGGGCTTCCCTGGATACAACAGCGTCATCGGCAAGGACAGCGCGAGTATTGGCCGGATTCTTTTGGACAATGGCTACCGCACGTCGTGGTTCGGCAAAAATCATAACGTTCCGGACTGGTGCGCGAGTCAAGCCGGTCCGTTCAATCAGTGGCCGATCGGCATGGGCTTCGATTACTTCTATGGCTTCGTCGGCGGTGACGCCAGCCAATGGCAGCCAAACCTGTTCCGCAACACTACGGCTATATATCCGTACGTCGGCAACCCCGGATGGAACCTGACAACTGCCATGGCCGATGACGCCATTCACTGGATGAAGCAGTTGAACGACATTAATCCCTCGATGCCGTTCTTCGTCCACTACGCTCCTGGAGGCACGCATGCTCCACACCACCCGACGCCGGAGTGGATCAAGAAGATCAGTGACATGCATTTGTTTGACAATGGCTGGAACGCTCTACGCGATCAGATCTTCGCCAACCAGAAGAAGCTCGGGGTGGTCCCACAGGACTCCAAACTGACTCCCTGGCCGGATGAGTTGGTTAGGCAATGGGACTCGTTAACAGCCGAAGAGAGGAAGCTCTTTGTCCGACAGGCCGAGGTATATGCGGCTTACCTGGCGTATACCGACCACGAGATCGGTCGCGTGATCCATGCCATCGAGGACATTGGTAAACTCGATAACACGTTGATCATATACATCAGCGGCGATAATGGCCATAGCGCAGAAGGATCACCAAACGGCACACCCAACGAAGTGATGCAATTCAACGGGGTCGAACTGCCGGTCGCCGAGCAGATGAAGTGGTACGACGCCTGGGGCACTGACCAGACCTTTCCTCATCACGCTGTTCCCTGGGCTTGGGCTTTCGATACACCTTTCAAATGGGTCAAGCAGATTCCAGCCTATTTCGGCGGCACTCGCCAGGGCATGGCAATCTCGTGGCCGAAGGTCATCAAGGAAAAGGGGGGCCTCCGCTGGCAGTTCCACCACGTGATTGACGTTTTGCCTACAATCCTCGAGGCCACCGGCATTACTGCGCCCGGCATGGTTGACGGTGTCGCGCAGAAGCCGATCGAGGGCGTGAGCATGGCCTACACATTTGACAAAGACAACGCGAATGCGCCGACTACTCACAGGAGCCAGTACTTCGAGATAATGGGCGTGCGGGGGCTGTACCAGGATGGCTGGATGCTGAGCACTGTCCCGATTCGACCGCCCTGGCAGTTGCTGGGAACAGCAATTCAGGATCCCGCAAATGGATTCAAATGGGAGCTGTATGACACGAGCAAGGACTGGACGCAGAACGACGATGTGGCCGCTTCCAACCCCGCCAAACTTAAGGAAATGCAAGAACTGCTCTGGGTGGAAATGGCTAAGCATAATGTCCTACCACTGGATGCGGCGGTATTTACACGGTTGGATGCTCCGCGTCCTAGCCCCACAGCTGGTCGGAAGGTTTTTACGTATTCCGGCGAGACGGTGACCGGCATCCCACATGGGGGCGCTCCCAACCTGCTCAACGCCTCATACAAAATCACCGCCGATGTCAAAATTCCCCAGGGTGGAGCCGAGGGCATGATCAATACAAACGGCGGCCGATTCGGTGGGTATGGTCTCTATCTGCTTAAAAACAAACCGGTTTTTGTTTGGAACCTGCTCAATCTCAAGCGGATTCGATGGGAGGGAAAGGACTCTCTTTCACCCGGCAAACACTCCATCGAGTTCGACTTCAATTACGCTGGCTTGGGCTTGGCCACTCTGGCTTTCAATAACACCAGTGGTATCGGTTGCGGAGGCGTTGGCGTGCTGAAGGTCGACGGCAAGGTCGTAGCCACGGAGAAGATGGAGCGCACCATACCGCTCATTCTTCAGTGGGACGACACCTTCGATGTTGGAGAGGACACCGGAACGCCGGTGGACGACCGGGACTACCAGGTACCCTTCAAATTTACGGGCAAGATTGATAGGCTCACCATCGCTGTTGATGAGCCGAAGCTAACGCGGGAAGACGAAAAGCGGCTCATCGAAGCCGCCGGGAGCGCGGCCGATCGGCGATAGCGATTGGGAATAGAATTATCATATTGGGATGCGATAGATCCCATTTTCGCGTCCCACGTCTACTTAGGGGATAGCCACATGTCGGAACTCTTTGAAAAAACCTCCATCGGTGTCCTGGAACTTGATAATCGTTCCATTCGCAGCGCTACATGGTCCGCTGTATGCGATCGGGAAGGTTATGTGACTGATCGAGGGATAGAGTTTTATGCCAGACTAGCGGCGGGGGGGATTGGTCTTATCGTCACCGGTTTTCAATATGTGATGACTAACTCAGTCGCAATGCCATATCAAATGGGGAACTATAGCGACAAAATGTTGCAAGGGTTGATGCGAATCACTGATGTCATTCATGCAGAGGGTGGTAAGGTCATGGCGCAACTGGCGCACACAGGCAGCAAAGCCAATCCAGAACTGTTCCCGCAAGAGGGGGAGGTATGGGGGCCTTCGGCGGTTCCGGAACCTTTAACGGGCAGGGTCCCTAAAGAGATGACAAGGCAAGAGATTGCTATCCTTGTTGATGCCTTTGCGTCAGCGGCCTCCCGGGTCAAGAACTCAGGATTCGATGGCATTCAGCTTCACGCTGCCCACGGGTACATGATTAATCAGTTCCTTTCGGGTTTTACGAACAGGCGGTCAGATAAATACGGCGGAGACATATCAAAGCGTTACGAATTCTTGGGTCAAATTATGGAAGGTGTGAGGGGAACGGTTGGCCGAGACTACCCCGTATTCATCAAATTGAGTGGCGCTGACTATTATGATGGTGGACTTGTCCAGGAAGAATCTTTGTATGTTGCCCGCAGGCTCCAGGATGATGGAATCGATTGCATAGAAGTTAGCGCCGGCAGTCGTGGTATACCTAGTGG
>CAINUH010000337.1 GCA_903853735.1 uncultured Desulfomonile sp.
AGATAGAAGAGAATATTTGTACGCTCATCGAAGAGCATTTGGAAGTATGCCCGCCGTGCGCTCTGATGCACGAATCTCTTAAAACTGTGGTTGAAATCTGTAAGAAGGGACTTTCGTACGATTTGCCCGAAGAAGTGGCGCGGGAACTAAGAACATTTCTGAGAACCCATTGCAGGAAAGAAGAACCTTAAGAACAGGAGAGGAGTATTCATAATGGCTGAAACCGATCACCTACACCATGTTACCGATGGAGATTTCGAACAGAAGATCTTAAAATCAGAACTTCCCGCTCTTGTCGATTTTTGGGCCGCGTGGTGCGGACCTTGCCGTACAGTCGGACCTGTCGTTGAAGAACTCGCGGGAGAGTATGCGGGTAAAGTAAAGATAGCCAAGCTCAACGTGGATGAAAATAATGAGACGCCGAGAAGATATGGTGTCATGGGTATTCCTACACTCATCCTTTTCAGGGACGGGCAGGTTGTGGATCAGATAGTTGGAGCCGTTCCCAAGAGTCGAATAAAGGATTTGCTAGCCAAGGTCTCTTAACATGAAAACGGATCTGGTCATACTTGGCGGGGGCCCGGCAGGGCTTACTGCCGGCATGTATGCTGCACGGGCTCGGATTCCTCTGGTCTTGCTGGAAAAAGGGCAGACCGGCGGCCAAATGGCTGCGACCGCAACAGTGGACAACTATCCGGGCTTCGTAGACCCTATATTCGGGCTGGATTTGGCCGAAAGAATGGAAGCACAGGTGCGGAAGTTCGGCGCTAAAATAGTCCAGGGAGACGTGACGCTTGTTTCGGGCATGGGTCAGGAATACCAGGTGGCCATGGATTCGGGAGAAGTTTACATCTGTAAAGCCCTCATTCTGGCGACAGGTGCATCACCAGTGCGGCTCGGCATTCCCGGCGAACTGGACCTGGGCGGCAGAGGCGTTAGCTATTGCGCTGTGTGCGATGGACCTTTTTTTAACGGCCTGGAAGTGGCGGTTATCGGAGGAGGAGATTCAGCAGTTGAAGAAGCTGTTTATCTTGCACGATTCGCCTCAAAGGTTCACCTGATCCATAGACGTGATAGCCTCAGGGCATGCAAGGAAATTCAGGAAAAGGCCCTCGCTGAACCAAAAGTGACGATCCATTGGAATACTGTGCCGGTTGCCGTACTCGGCGAAAAAGAGGTCACAGCCCTCAGAATCCGGTCTACAACAGATGGCTCGGAACAGGTTCTTCCTGTAGGCGGTGTTTTTTTCTATGTGGGCCTGCAGCCAAACTCCGAGTCATTTCGAGAACTGGTTCAGACCGACAAGGGAGGATTCATCATAACTGATCAGGAAATGCGTTGCTCCACCCCAGGAATTTTCGCGGCAGGCGACGTGAGGTCCAAGAGTTTGAGGCAGATTTCAACAGCTATTGGTGACGGTGCCACTGCCGCATACAGTGCGCAACATTACCTGGAAAATCAGTGATAATCCGTACAATCTTTACGTAACCCCGTTGTGCCGAGAGTAAATACAGGGGGAGCCCCAAATTGACGTGTGCGAAACAGTCGTCAATGGACAGGATCTCCTTGTCCTGGATTTGTGGGAGGTGCCTGATTTCAGGTCAGAGACCCGAAGTAAATGGGTCCTGGACCAGTCAGATGTTGAGGGCATTTTCTGACCATTAGCGGCAATTATCTGGCTGGACCGCTGTACCAAAATGGCTCCTTATCAAAATAATCCAGATTGGGAAACGCCCTGCTAATGGTGCCGTAAGGTGGATCGACCGTCGGGCCGTATTCGCATCTCCAAAAAGTCAATACTTCGAGACACCCTGTACTCATCCTTCTCAACATTTTAACCAGACCCGGACCGGCTCCTCCTATAAATCCGTTTAGTGAACCGGCAATGTATCCGTGAAAACCTCCTCCGTAGGCCCCATTATATGCACCACTAATTGCGTTGTTGGTCATGGAAGCAAACAGTTCGTGGGGGCCTGAAAGGATGTTGACCACTCCTCTGCCGAACTTCCATGCGGGAAGACTCCTATCGAATTTTCTCAGGTCATCGAAGTGTGTTTCGTCGGAAAATGCCCAACTGCCTATACCGACCACAAGAATGGTCAACAAAACTGTTGCTGAAAAATTTTTCATTCAGTCTCCGTAACAATTCGGCGAATTTTCTTCCGAATTAATCCGAATGGTAAAGTGATCAAGCCCGCGTATGATATCGTAACCGATCCGTTCAGACGGCCGATTCTTGACGATTGTATCACAACAGAACGGCCATATCAATAAAATACCACATTATAACAGCATAATATAATATAAAACGAGAAATTACATTGTATGTCTAATCACAATTGCTTCTATTTACAAGACGATGTATGATGGTTTCCGTTTTCTCGTTTTGGCGGTCTACAATCCGGGTCGATGTACGAGGAAACCTATGAAAAAATGGCTTCTG
>CAINUH010000338.1 GCA_903853735.1 uncultured Desulfomonile sp.
ATTGACAGGTTCTTTCTTCTGAGCTACTTGCAGAACTCGGTAAAACCGTCACCCCGGCCCCGTCTTTCGCCGGGGTAAACTTGTCCCGATGAAAATCGGGAACCGGGGTCCAGAAATCCCTGAAAAACTTGGATTCAGCTCAAGATCAGTTTTTGCGGGTCTACCTGTTCTCTGAGCGTTTTGAGTTCCAAGTCTGTCGGGGGAACAGCCTGAACGGTTTTGGATAAATCAATTCCGAATCCTGTGTTAGATGCTACTTCCTCAGGAGAAACTCCGGGATAATGTTGAGACAGGATCATTTCTTTTGTCAGGGGATGAAAAGCCATGACCGCCATATTGGTCACCACAGCCATTGGGCCGCCTCGACTGAAACCGGCGTTTTCTCTTGAGTCATTACCGCAAAGCCACCCTGGACTGGTAAAGTAATCCAATTTTTCAACAAATCTTCTCTTTTCATGTTCCATAAAGATTATAAATCCTGAGGCTAGACAGGCAGCGTCACAAGCGCCTCCACTTCCTGGAAATCGAGTCTTCGGATGATGGTAGTCTCCCAGGCAAGTTGAGTTCAGATTGCCGAAGCGATCTATCTGAGCGGCTCCGAGGAACGCTATGGTTCTGAGTCTCTTGTTTGAAAGCAGAGAAAAAGATTCGATAAGTCCTGAGTTCATTGACGCTCCAGCCATGACTCTGGGATCCGCTACCGCCAATGGTAATTCCTCCAAAGATGGGTCTATGCCACCAGTTTCGAAAAAAACAACGGAGTTCGCAGCATGTATGCGTTTGGCTACAGTAGCCGCTAAAATGGAAATTCCTGTTCCTGCAAACACCACGTCACCGTCATTAATAAGCCTTCCAGCGGTGATAGCCATCATTTCGAGTTTGGAATATCCGCTCACATCACCTATTCCTTATTTGCGATCCAGCCCCACAGCGTATCCCAAGGTAGGATCCGCCTTGATCTTGAGCAACTGCGATACTCCAATCTTTTCCAGGTAAGCCATCTGATCCGGTATGTCGTAAACCCATTCCTTGAGATAGCGTTCAAACTTATTGTCATCGTGTGCCATGTCACTGTAAAGCCGCAAGTGAGCAGGATCATAGTCATAGAAATAGTGGCAGGCGGTCGGATGAGCCGCCATGGGCGCTTTTACCACAGCATCTATCAAGAAAGGGGGCAGAGAGTTCTGATCTGGATCACGTCGAATCTCAGATCTGGGAAGAATTTCCTCGCAGGTGACTATGACTTTGGACGCTGAATTGGCTTGCTCCAGGTCGGCAAAGGTCAAGCCCTTTATCCTGACTGTTCCATCTGCGCCGACGTATTGGGCGTGGATAATGGATACGTCAGGGTTTAGAGCCGGCAAAAGGACAACTTTGTCGTTTTCTTTTCCAAAGGGGTTTTGGGCTATTTCCAGTTTCTTTATTGGTATTTTCCCCTTACCTCTGTCCTCTTTGGGAAAACCATCCATCCTCACGATGTCGGTTTCGAGACCGGATTTAGTGACCATGTACGGCAGTCCCATGGCCCCGCCCAAAAAACGCAAACTCATCTGATAGTTAGAATAATCTTCTATTTTTATAAGTCCTGCGCTTACAGCCTTTCTGAAGCGAATACAGGTTGGCGCGAATCTACCCATGCCGCCGTAGGCAATTTCAAGGTGGCTCACACAGCCCGCTCCGATTAGTAGATCAAGGGCCTGACCATGTGAGTGACACACAACGTGCAAATTCTGAATTCCTTGTTTGATTATCTCTCTGGCGATGAGCATTGGGTTCCGGTTAACTGTGAAACCGCCTAATGCCAATTGATCACCATTTTTTATGAACTTCGCGACCGCTTCCTCAGCAGTCATCAGTTTGGATTGCAAGTTATCGTATGGCATGTGTGTTCCGACTTACGTTTACGGTAATCAATCGTCTGGAAAGGCTCGTCTTTTCAAACCAATCGTTGATGATCAGACTTTCGTCCATGCTCAAAATGGTCACACCGCAATGGTTTAATTCGACCTGGTTTTTTTTGAAAACACCGTCTGCTGGACCAACGTACTCTTCCGGATCGAAACGACGCAATGCCCTTTCAGACCAATACTCACATCCCAGCCACGTGTGCAAGATAAGTCACGACGCTTACTACGAGCGATCCGAGAAAAGCCGATCCGAACGAGCGGACCTGAAAACCGGAGACCATCGATCCGGCCAATAAGAACAGCAGGGCGTTGATCACAAACAAGAACAACCCAAGAGTAAGTATCGTTACAGGTAAAGTGAGAATGACAAAGACGGGGCGTACCAGGGCATTGAGAACGCCTAGAATAGCCGCTCCAACCAATGCCGCTCCAACACTGTCCACCTTTATGCCTGGAATCAGATACGCCGCCACCAGGATAGCAACAGTTGAGATCAACCAGCTTACGAAAAATACCAACATGTCAATTACCTCGGATCGGACAATTGCTCCAAGCAGTTCTTGCGCTGCTTCAGATAAGTTTGGATCATTCCACAGATGCGCCTGGCCTTGGCAGACTTGTTATAGTATTTTCCAGCCACAGCGTGTACGACATGAGACAGACCCATATTGAACGAGGGCCTGAGCCATGGAGCTACCTCAATGCGTTCGGCAACAAGGACTTTTCTGTACCCCATCGATTCCTTGAACCTGTTCAGGGCCGCTGATTCACCGACCAAGCCGCGCATACCGTAAGACACATGATCTATTTCAGGCCTTCCGATGGCCGCCTTTGTGGAGATAAACATCAATGCGTTCATTACCTGATACTTCAGCAAATCCCGCCGGTTAAAGAGTGCCTCCCCGTAGAAGCCCCCCCTGTAAGTAAAATCCACCCTGTAAGCGGCAAGTTCGGTTCCAACAAACGCTCCCCATGCCTCAAAAGCCGGATTATCCGCGGCCGCTCGAAAATATTTTTTCCACGCCTCTATTGTATTCTGGTCACACACGCGTCCCTGGCGCTCGTATGTGTCTTTGATGAGATCGAGTCCGTCTCGGAAAAGTAACTCCATTGGTATTTTTGCAACCGTACATTTCCGCAAGGCCCGTCGAGTTTCCTTGCGCTGATTACCGGAAATGCTGTGCAAATCATAGCTCTTATCATCCACCAAATAGATGTGGCTCGGAAACGCCGGCACGTTGTCCCCTGTAGGATATCGGAGAAAGAGGGCTCCTGCTCTCCATAACTTCCTTGTACTCTCAGACGACATCGATATAGGGCCTTTACACAGCAACGGCACATACATGCGCAAGCCGTCCGAGTGCCACAAAGATTCGTCGGTAAAGACTACACGCACTCCAATTGTTTCAAGGAAACTCTTGAGAGCCCTGTCTTCGGCACTCAGTTGGTCGGTCTGCAATGGTTGTTTTGCCATCCGACTGAAGCTCGGTTCCTCTTTCAATGCTGCGTCGCTTTGCCTCATTCTCCCAAGTCAGGTGCTCAAGACGGACATGGTTGGCCATTGCGTGAGCAAAGTTCTTGTCCAGGTTACTTGAACACCCTCGTTAGTTCACACTACGAGCAATAATTTCAACTGACTTGCGCGCTACCTGGAAACCCAGTTCCCTCATGACCCCTGAAGACTTCCGATAGCCCCCGTCTCGAATAATATTACATAGTCGCTCAACCTGTTTCTTGTCTCTTCCCACAATCTCGCAGGTTCCTTGTTCCACATATATCGGTCTTTCAGTATTTTCGCGACAGATCAAGCACGGAATATTGAAAAAACTGGCTTCTGACTGAACGGAACCTGAATCCGACAAAACCAAGGCCGACCCCGCCATCAAAGAAAGAAATTCAAAGTAAGGCTCGGGAGGTACAAGTTTGACATTTGAAAGACTTTCAATTCTCTTTATGGAACCAAATTCCTGGAGACGTTTCAGCGTGCGGGGATGTACCGGGAAAATTGTTGAAAACGGGATCACCTCAAGGACGTCGATAATTTCTTCAAGGGCCTCTGGATAATCCACGTTAGAGGGCCGGTGTATAGTTGCAAGGGCGTAAGATTCCTTTTCAACGCCGTAGCTTTCCCACATTTTCCTTGCGCCTATTTCCGGCAGAAATAGCTGGAGAGTTTCCAGCATGATATCTCCCACCAGGTGCGCGCGGCTCATGTCGATACCTTCTCTTCGGAGGTTTTCCATTCCTGAAGGCTCTGATACAAACAGCAGGTTGGAAAGATTGTCAGTCAGCCGCCGATTCAACTCTTCCGGCATGGTTTCGTCAAATGATCTCAAGCCCGCCTCAACGTGAGCCACAGGAATAAACAGTTTTCTTGCAGTGAGCGCGGCAGCAACAGTAGAATTCACGTCACCCACCACGACTACCATGTCCGGCCTAATTTCTCGGCACACTTTTTCAAATTCAATCATGACCCTTCCGGTCATTTCACCATGGCCCCCCGAGCCCACTCCCAGATGTCTGTACGGTTGGCACAGGCCGAGCTGTTCAAAGAACACATCACTGAGCATCTTGTCATAATGCTGCCCTGTATGAATTATAATGTGTTTGAGGTGCCCATATTTCCTCAACTCCATGTCCAGCGGTGCTATTTTCATGAAATTGGGACGAGCGCCTACGACGCTCACAATTTTTTTTTGCATTGGGTGTCACTTTCACCAATCATTGGACGACAGTCAACGCGCCACATGATAAAACTTGGCACGACGGTGAAAATTGAACCGAGTCTCGTTGTGGTATCGACATTTCCTCTACCATCGCCTTCTTGTCCGACCAAATCTTGAGGTTATCCCGCGGATCAATGCAGCGTAATCCTGGCCAACCTGTTCCCAAGAGAAGTTTTGTTCCGCCATTCTGCGCGCGTTTGTCCCCATTTCCAATAGTTTATCCCACGGGACCTGGGAAGCTTGGTACATGGTCTCAGCCAATTTTGCAGGGCAAGGATCTGACACAAAGCCGCACTTGTATTTCCTGACGAAGTGAGCGGTCTCATCGACGTCGTTGACTAATATGGGACGCCCAAGCGCCGCGTACTCCGCGAATTTAGTCGGAAAAGCCGCTCTGGATGCTATATGCCCTGGCCTGGCTGAAACCAGGATAGCCACCGACTTAAAGAGTTCCACCATTGATTCCTGACTTACCATGTCCGCCAATTCTACCCGTGATCCGAACCTCTGTCTGAGGGCCTTCTTCAGAGGTCCATCACTCTCCCTGAATCCGACCATCAGCATTCGCACTGAAGGATCCCCCAACCTGTCGAACGCCTCCACGAACTCATTTATTCCCTGCCACACATGGAATCCTCCGGCATAGCCGAATTTGAATTCCGGCTCTTTAGGCTGCGGAAGGCATCTAAACAGTTTCAAATCCACGCCGTTGCGCACCACGCTTACTCTTTCCTTTGCCACGCCGGCGGCAATGAGATCTTCCATTTGCAGCATTGACTGAGTAAGCCAGTAATCTGCCGAAGACATGGCCATTCCATAGGCTATTCTGACTCTGAGAGAGGCAGATCGACGTTTCTCTCCTGAGCGTAACTCATTGGCTTGCGCCGACTGAGATACGTCATCCCCATGCATGTCCAGTATGATCAACCCCGGGACAAACATACGGGAAAAATATAAGGCTTGGCCCACCATTGGTGCGCCGCAATATACGAAATCGTATTGTCTGAGGACAGGGAGCCACCAGGGCATGAAGAGTGAGGCAGTCGTCTGGGTGTCCAGCGGTTTGTTGTCGGACATGAAGAACAAATCACATCTGACGGCGTTTTCTTCGAGGCCCTCGGCAAGTTTTCTGATCCTGAAGGAGTAGGCTGAGTCAGTGTTCCGGGAAAATCCCGCTATTGCTAGACCTGACGGATCCATGCGTAGGACCCTCCTGGATTGACGGCTGAATTCGGCCCGCAGCATCGGTTAAAATTTGGGCTGTTTCCAACGAACCGACCACTTTAATGACACTGTACAAGCCAAAATTATATGTTATCTGAAGATCATACGTTTAACAAGGATAACCATTCGAATGAGGCCCCAAAAACAGGTTGACAATAGCGTGGGGAGATACCAATGTTTCCGATATTATTATGATGTGATATCGTTCGATATATCTTTGGTTCTGCAAATGCATATTGGTAATTCATGACTCCTCGCTGGATAGTGAAAAGGGGGCTCAAGTGGGCTGTGGAATGGGGTATGGCCTGCAGTGGTCTGGGGTTTATATATAGACGAACTCCGAGGTTTCGCAATGGGTACCGGATCCTCACGTATCACAAGATCTCGAAGAAGCCCAGTGATTCACACGGACTGAGCACTGTTCACTTTGAAGAGCACATGAAGTTTCTGGCCGACACCTATCCGGTTATCGGTCTCGGGGATCTCGTAAAACGGCTGATAGAAGGGCCTGTTCCGGAAAAACATTCTGTTGCCGTCACCTTTGATGATGGGTACCATGAATGCGGCGCCGTCGTCAGAAAGGTCTTGGATCGCTTTGGTATACCGGCAACGTTTTTCGTAATAACCGGTATCCTGGATGAAAACTTCCCGCCGCAACAAGGACCCTATCTCACCTGGCAGGGAGTTCGGGAACTTCATTCAGCGGGTTTTTCAATTGGATCCCATGCGACCCATCATGTCAGCCTGGGAAATCTTGAGTTGCCCGTCGTCCAAAACGAACTTTGCAATTCTTGGAGTCGGCTCTTGGAGGAACTGGGAACTCCTGCATCCGGCTTGGCTTATCCTTACGGCACAATGCGTGATTTTTCGCCTGCGATAGCCGACATAGCGAGAAAGGTGGGTTATCAATATGCAGTGACTGCCATACACGGGCTTAATCAGCCGGCTTGCGACCCCTTTACACTCAGAAGAACTACGATTACAGCCGGAGACGGCTTATCCACGTTCCGCAGGATATTGAAAGGTGATCTTGATCCCTGGGCCCTCGTGGATCGATGGGCTTATAGACTGCAGAGACCTCATGCAGAATAGTCGGATTGACTAATCTGAGCGGACAGAATTGAAACAGGCTTCCGCACGTCCTTGGTGGGTACGGAAGCCTGTTTGGTCTGTGGGCGGTTAGGCCTGGATTATTATCTGGAACCCTGTCTTCCGAATGCACCGGACAAGCCCAGGGACCAACCCTGGAACATCAGGAGTCCTTTTACGTTTTGATCGACCCAGATATTCGCTTTGGCAATGGTGCTCCTTGGGACATACACCAGATCATCGCGTCCCAATGTGTAATCAGTAGTTGCGTTGATCGCTGTGAGATCAACCGTCCTGGGTGCGATAGATCCGTCTGGAGCTTTTGACAGGAGCAGTACGGTTCTTGGTTCGGCAGTACTCTTGGTCCCCCCTGCCATGGCAATAGCCTGCTGCACTGTCAATGGGCCTCTCATATTGAACACGCCGGGCCGGTTGACTTCCCCGTCAATGAACACCAGGTTACCGACCACGTCCTTCAGCAGTACTGACACCTGCATGTCTGCAATGATGCTTGCATACTGCTTGTTAACTACCCTGGTGATTTCCGGAAGAGTCAGCCCCGACGCCCTTATGTCGGGTATAAAGGGAAGTGATATGTTTCCATCCGGGCGTATGGCCACCACTCGAGCCTGCCCATACGGAGCAGTTGCGATTGCCTTCTGGAGTTCATCCAGCTTGGCGTTAAACTCTCTTACCGTGACTGTAATCTCGGGCTCCCGCAGCAGATCCGCATAGACCTGCTTCAACATGTCGGAAGCCTGCTCGGAAGTCATGCCGGCAACCATCACATCCGGTTTTCGAGGAATGCTTATCCTGCCGTCAGGTCTTACCCTTACCGTTCGGTTTAACTCCGGATGAAAGGCGAATTCCACGTCGACGGAATCCTTGATGGACAGCTTATACGGTCCAGGGGTTTTCTGCGGAACGGTTAGATAAAGGAATTCCATGGTGTCGCCTTCAGCAAGGCGGTATAGATTGGCTGGGAAATGTTGGGTGATCCTGGGTCCCATCATTCCCGGAGGCGGGTCGGGAACGATCCCGCGATGCCTTGGGATCACGCATCCTCCCGATATCAACACAACAGTTATGACAGCGGCAACGGCGGTCCTTACGGTCATCCAGTGTCCGGCAGGCTGTGCAGCGATGCCGGTTTTTTTTGTCGTTTGCTGAAACATCCTCTCGAACCCGTGTGCCTTAGAGTGGATAGTTGCTTTCGTATATGTGGAATCCATGATTCTAGATCCTTCTAGAAAGCTACATCAAGAGCGACAGTTATTCCGTCACGCTTGAGTTCCATCACTCTTCCCTGACGGTTGATGGTATCGTGAAAAATACTCTCGTGGTGATATCCGAACTTGGCCATGAAGCCTGGGCCGCTCATACAGGTTTTCAATGACAGCCCCATGGTCATATCCACGTAATTCAGGTAACTTGGCGAAATGCCAAAATTCATCCTGGTGAATCCTCCCACGGCCACCCCGCCCAGCGGGAGCATAAGTTGCGCATGGCCCCCAAGACAGGGAAACATCTCATCTACGTTGATACTGTCTGTGAAGTTATTTTGTAACTCACTGCAGTCCCCGGGGGGACATGTCCCATTGTAGGCGCCAGGCGAAAAAACACGCATCCTGAGATCCAGATATTTGAATTCGCCGTTAAGACCTGCCAGCCAGTTTGGAGCGACAAGGAAGTCAAGGTCATAGCCCAAGCCGTATGACGCGTAAAGCATTTCTAAACTTACAGGGCTACCTAGCGGCACCGTTACGGCGAGATCTGAGCCTGTTACAGTTGTTGTGGCGTCGATTGCGAATCCGGGGTTGGGTAACCGGGTAAATCTCAACTCCCTGGGAACCGGCGTACTGCCCTTGTACTGTTCAGGGATGCTTCCAAAAAATCTCAAGAGGTGGTGCTCCAAAGGCCGGACAGACGCGTTGAAACGAAATGTCAGGTTGTCAGAGGGCAGCCCCAAATCGGTTATCAAATCGTTCAGAGTACCGTACCCGGCCGGTTGCTGCTCAAAACCCATTCTTCCTTGTATCCTGCTATAGGTACCGTCCACCCCCAGAGACCACCTGGGGTTGTAATCCAGGGGCTCACAGTGGGATACCGAGGGCAACCCAAGAGCTATCATCAGCCAGACAACAATAAGCAATCCGCCTAAAGACGTTGATTTGGTCGTCAGGCTGTGGCAAGCCTTGTCCCTGCAAGGTGCTTGATCATCACGAATCAGATTGACAACCTTCATTTGCGAAAGGTTGGAAAATTTTGACAACTTTTTCATTTCTCTTGCTCTGCTTCTAGACATCGAGAGCGTACACGTTTCGAAGCCGTCTGAACTCGAGACCCGGCCCCTTTATTGGAGGCTGAAGGTGTTTTTCAATCTCGGCGGCATAGAGCCTTACCTACCTGCGATTCAGGCCTTTCCCGGCTGAACCGTTGTCCACCGGTGAGTCGTCGGCCTCGAAAGTTAGTGTATCATCCGACGTTTTGGCATCTTCGGACACGAGTGAATGGTAAAGGCCTGTTACTACCGAATCTTTTAACCCTCGCACGTTGTCGACCGATCTGTATACGTTTCCTACCATCCTATCCTTGAAAAAGTCTGCCGCTTTCGCGAACAACGGCTTGTCCACCACTGCGGGACGATCCCACAACAAGTAGAGGCCCTCGGTAACATAAATTGGTCCATCGCGATTCACAGCCGCAAGCTTGCCTAGGGCAGCCGGAATAGGTGGCGACGGCTTTGGTTCGTCGTACTGTGAAGGGACAGTCTCAAGCTCCGACTTTCTGGCAAGCAGCATTTCTTTGTTTTGTTTGACAAATCGGAGCTGTTCAACTACGCATTGACGCATAGCGTCCCTGGCAAACAGGACTTCCTGCTCAACCGTCTGAACTTCACGGCTCTCAGGAGAAAACCTCAATAAGAGAGAATTCTTGTTGATCTCAAGTTGGACTATCTTTTGCTGAAAGGGCGACAAAGCCCCTGGGTCCACCATATTCTGCCTGGGGATGAAACCGCTGAAGGGGCTTTTTCCAGAATCCATCAGTTTCAAAGCCAGTTCGTATTCCCTTTCCTGGAAATCAAAGTTCTGCAGACGGTCTGCGATGGCTTTGACGGCTGTATTCTCAGAGGCCGATTGACCGGCCTGCTGATCGTTCCTGGATTCGAGAGCGTTAGAAGGGTGCACGGAGCGCCTGAAATCAACATAAGCGCGCACATAATTCTCTGAGACCGCTTTGAGAAAAGCTGGATCGTGCCCGGCCACCTTGAGCGTGATCCTGGCAGGTGCTGAGGAAGAGTCGGCATCAAGGGAACTCGATTTCAAAAACCATCTTATGAATTCTCCCGATGACTTGAATTTTTCCCGACCGTCTGCAACCGTTTTGAGGCTATCGGCGCCCGTTGCATTGGACGCTTTAGACTTGCCGGCGGCTTGAGAACCATTCAAGTCCTGATTTGCACCGAAAAGTTTTTGAGCAGACGCATATAATATATTAGTATTATTGAAGTATCTTATCTCCCTATCCATAGACAATGCTGGGTGATCCACTGACTTTCCGTCCAAGGAAATGAAAAATAAACGCGTCTCTACCGAATACGGCTTGGGGCTTGAAGGATACAGAAGCACTATCCCGACAATGATCATGATGGCTGGGATGAGAACCTGCTTCAGTGAAAGCTGCTTGACGGACTGGAGAAGCTGCTTAGCTCGTGACTCCAATTCTGAAGATTTTGGATTCGGACTCGAGCCGTTTTCGCTGTCAACCTTGCAGGAACGATTCAACTTAAAACTTAGGTCACTGGGTTCAAAAGTCGGTTCGTAGGAAGCCTCGCCTATGGCCGATGGATCCTGATTCCGGACAGCAGGCTTGTCCAAGGGATCACTATTCTTGGCTTCAGGGAGGTTAATTTCAGTAGTCGTTTCTGTTACCTGCCGCGGAGGAAATTCGCTTTTGGATGGAGACCCGGAATTTTCTTGAACAGCACCCTCATTGCCAAGATCAGAAACGGTTGTCTCTTTCGTCTGACCGCTTTGACCACCTGGCTGCGCTCGGCACAAAGCTGAGTGATGAGTTGTCCCACTGATCGCTGATGCGGTGTCGACGCTATCGTTCAACGTTGTCTGACCTGCGTTCAATGGGTATTCTTCCGACCGTTCCTCAGATTCGAACACAAAGTCGCTGTCTAACTTGAAATGGTAAGCACTTTCAACCCCAGGATTTTCGGCTGAATCAAGCGGTGAAAGATTTTGAGGAACAGTAGCCGGGGCTTGGTGATGAAAGTCAGCGGGATCTGGTTCCGTGAAAGTTGTCTTGACCGGCTTCGCAGTCTTATGGGTATTAACTGAGGCCGTGCGAGAGAAAGCCTGAGTGTTCTCGAGTGGCTGATCAGGGTCAAAGTAAAGCTCATGCCCCCATGTGAAGTCTTCCAGAGCGCTGCAACCACGCGATTCACTGAAAACCGGCGCGGCGTGATCGTCCTGGGAGACAGTCTTTCCCTGGGGCGAGCGCTTGTGACTCACGAGATCGATGAGTTCTTTCCTGTTCAGCATAACAGATTCTCCTCAGGTACAAATATCCTTGGGAGAATTGGAGGCCTGACCGCCACTTTAGTCCATACATAATTCAGCGGGGTGATTTGGGGCCCCAGAAGTGTTGATGTTTGTCCGTTTACCGCGTTCGGCAGCGGACAGAGCCTGGGGAGCAGATGGGCGCTGATGGTTGCATCTGAGCATCTGACGGATGGACGGAGCGAGTTGCGTTTTTCATCAATCATAATAACAGTTTTTATATTGGTATGTTCAATGATTTTCATCATGTCATTTCTTGTTATTAGTTGATGTTTTTGCATTAACAACTTGTTATATTGTCATTTACTTGATACATACTGCCTTCATGTTTGATAATAACAGAAAAAGAGCAGTTTTGTCAAAGACTTTTTCGCATTTCTTAAAGTTTCATTTTAGCTTGACTTTACAGCACCCCAAAGATTAATATGTATTAAATTCCTAGAGCGGCAACACTATTATGATCAGTGAATTATCGAGATCTTATGCAGATGAGTTTCAGAGATTGCGCTGGGAGCTTTTTCCTAAAGGCAAAACCGGACAAGCTCGAGTGATTCAAATAACTGCTTCCCGATTTTCCGAGGGCGTCACCACCACGTCGCTGGCTCTGGCCTATTCCATCGCGCGAAGTCAAAGAGGTGAAGGCGTAATTGTGGTGGAGGCAAATCTGAGAGCCCCTTCGTTTCATCAGGTCTTAGGTCTGCGATCAAATGGATCCCTCGCCAGAGTCCTGGAAGATTCGGATGAGATATGGAGCAACGTTGAATATATTGATGCCTACGGCCTGTCGGTCCTGCCTGCCGGAGAATTACCATCATCGTCCGACCC
>CAINUH010000339.1 GCA_903853735.1 uncultured Desulfomonile sp.
TAAAATACCATTGAGCGTTTGAGATCCCGCACCACGAGACCTGTATGACGTATATTTCTAATCATTTATGATGCTCCGAAATGCAATCCGCAACAGTTTGGCAAAACACTTCCAGCCCTTCTTGCAAAGCGTCTCTGGTGATGCACAGTGGCGGGGCCAACTTGATAGATTCGCGTCCGGTATGGACAACCAACAGGCCCCTGTGCATGCATTGCTCCGCTATGCGATCACACAGTTCGATCATGGGTCGACCATTCGGCGTATTGAAAATTGTTGCAGCCACGAGACCTCGGCCTTGAACGGAGAAAATATGATCAGGAAACTGCGACCGTAATCTCTGTAGTTCACCGTGAAACAATTCGCCAAGAAGCTGAGAATTCTCTATCAACCCATCTTCTATTAACGCCTCTAGATTGGCCTTTCCGGCAGCGCAAACCAAAGGATTAGCGGAATGTGTTGAACTCATTGAGCCAATTTCCGGCAAATCCATTATTTCCCTGGACCCAAGAACAATAGCTAACGGGAGGCTGGAACTAGCCCCCTTGCCGCAGCACAGGATGTCCGGTTCGACACCATAGTGCATGTAGCCAAAAAGCTTGCCAGTACGGCCGAAGCCACTTTGCATCTCATCAAAGCAGACCAACATGTTGTTCCGGTGGGCAAACATTACCACCGCCTGTACGAACTCCGGCGGGTAAAACATTGCTCCCCATCCCTGAAAAGTTTCCAACATTACGCCACACAGGTCCCGCTCCGGGTCAATGCCCTTTTCCAAGATCAGGCTTTCTACATGTTCTTTAAAAAACCTGTTCGGATCTTTTTGGACGTTCTGATTCCATGGATAGGGGAAGGGAAGATGGTAGATGTTTGGATCGAGATATCCGATCCACTCCTTTTGGCTCGGGTTCCAACTCATCATCTGAGCCCCAAGGGTTCGCCCATGCCAATTACCTTCGAAACACAAGACACCACCAGCGCGTTTTTGAATGTTTTTCCCATGCAGACGCATGAGTTTCAACGCGCATTCAGTAGCCTCCGTACCAGCGGATAGCAAGAACGCTTTTTCAAATTGAGGTGGGGTGTGACGTATCAAGGTTTCTATGAACTCTACCCTCTCTTGAGTAGCAAAGGTATAGGTATGCAAGAGGGGCTTGTCCAAAACTCGTCTCAACGACTCTCGGATGCGAGGATTGCCATGGCCGGCGTTCGTAACGAAGATAGTGCTGGTGAAATCCAACCAGCAGTTGCCCCAAGCGTCAAATACCTGGAAGCCTTCGGCTCGATCCCATATCACAGGTAACTGACCATGCATCGAATGCGACTCGATCGCGTAGAGTCGTTCGAACAAAGGCAGGCTCTCCGGTGGAGGCAAGGGAGTTACAATTCGCCGATATTTTGTTTCAATCCTCGGAACAAACTGAGGAATGTGGGAAAAACCGTGACCAGCCATATCAGCCTTTCGGATAATTCGTTTTCAGGTAATCGAGCAGAGGTGAGCCGTACCGTTGAACATGAAACTCGAGGCGCTCTAATTCCTCTGTGGAATCAACTTCGATACATGGGGGTGATTCGAACCCAACCATGTGGCATCCATGTAGACTGTCAGAGGATAATACATGTGAGGCCCTGATTATGTCGACATAGCCGTCGGGAATATATACCGTAGGAAAAGACTGTCGCGTAAGGTTATAATATTCCGGACGAGTATCTTCGGGGCGAATCCCTGTGAAATAACCCTCCTCATTGCGCTGAAACCACTTGAAGGGTGTTTCGGGCGCAGGGTGGCCAGACCGTAGCGATGTAGCTTCGGGGTGCTCTAAAATCATTTGAATGGCATCATCGATGATCCCAGGGTCTCTTAGTGGTGTTGTTGGGCGTAAGTGTACCCAGTATTCCGGAATTTCCTTTTCATGCGCACGAAACCATCCCATAGCATGCAAGAGGAATTCGCGGTCTGGAGAGGCGTCAAGGGCCAACTCCGGTGGCCTTAGAAATGGCGCTTCAGCGCCATAACGCTCACCGATTTTCACATATTCCGGAGAGTCTGTGGAAAGCAACACCCTGTCAA
>CAINUH010000340.1 GCA_903853735.1 uncultured Desulfomonile sp.
AGGGCCTGCGAGAAGTTCTTGCGGCTATAGAAAAGGGCGGTACGGCATTTCGCGAGGACCTTGAGGACGTTCACATAAACATCGAAGAAGCCCTGAGGGAAAGGATAGGAGACGTAGGCGGGAAGTTGCACACCGCCAGGAGTCGTAACGATCAGGTGGCCTTGGATCTCCGATTATATGTGAGAGACAAATCCGACATGGTCGTAACGGATCTCATACGTCTCATGGGTGTCCTGACAGACAAGGCAGAGGCAATCAGACATATAATTATGCCTGGTTATACTCATCTTCAAAGGGCTCAGCCGGTTCGCCTTGCGCATCACCTTATGGCCTATTTTCAGATGTTCCGACGAGACTGGGAGCGTTTCCAGGATGCCCGGAAACGGGCTGATGAAATGCCTTTGGGATCTGCAGCGCTTGCAGGAACAACTTTTCCCATCAAGCGGGAGATTGTCGCTTCTCTTCTCGGGTTTTCGAGCGTGAGCGGCAATTCTATGGATGCGGTCTCTGACCGGGATTTTTCCGTAGAATTCATTTTTGACGCATCCATGGTCATGATGCATCTCTCGCGTCTTGCCGAAGAACTCATTGTGTGGTCGTCTTCTGAATTCGGATTCTGCACGCTTCCCGACGAATTTTGTTCCGGCTCCAGCATTATGCCTCAGAAAAAGAATCCGGATGCATGTGAACTGATCAGAGGTAAGACAGGCAGGGTTTATGGAGATCTGTTGGCCTTGCTGACCACGCTGAAGGGCTTGCCTCTCGCCTATAACAAGGACTTGCAGGAAGACAAAGAGCCCCTCTTTGACGCAGTTGACACGATTCACGGATGCCTCACCATCATGGCAGCCATGTTTCCAGGCATCGGGTTTCACGCGGAAAGAATGCTGGAGGCCGCGTCCGATCGGGCAATGGCTGCCACGGATGTTGCAGACAGGCTAGTCAGGGAAGGCCTTCCGTTTAGAGAAGCTCATGCCAGAGTGGGGGCTGTGATGCGAAACAAGATGATGGGTGGCGACGCAAATCGCGACGACAATAGTCTCCCTACTCCGGAGGAGATGGTTGAAGCCAGAAAACACACCGGAGGTACTGCCCTTAGCAGTGTGATAGATCAAATCAAATCAGCCCGCTCGTTCCTGAGCCAAAACACCCCGCCTGACGAGGTCGATTCGGGAAAAAAGGGGAGAAAGAAGAAAATTTGAACAAAGCGTACGGCGGTATCTGGATCCTTGTCTTTGTCTGCTTTCTTGGCGGCTGCGGATACAAGACGAGTCCCCGCCCGGCCACGGCAACCATACCCGGTGAGATAGGCCTGGTCAACGCTCTTGCCTACGCTGACCATATAATCTTAAAGTGGGAGGTTCCTCCATCCAACACAGATGGATCTCCCCTTAAAGACGTCTCCGGCTTCAAGGTTTACCGAGCTGACCAGAAGATCGGAGAAGAATGCGAGAACTGTGGAGACAAGAAGGTTGTTCATTCCAACGTGGATTTCCAGAGCCCTGCAAATGCCGTAATCAAGAAAGGAGAAGTTCTTTTCACCGACAAGGCGGTGAGCCCTGGGCGCACGTATTCCTATTCGGTGACTGCTTATAACCTCAAAGGTAGCGAAGGTCGCCCAAGTCAGGATGTGACCGTCGTCCTGGACAACGCACCTCCCGCTCCGGAAGGTTTGAGGGCGTCCGTGGATGCAAAGGGTGTTCGCCTCGAGTGGGAGGCCCCGTCTGAACGCGACGGCATTAAGAATTATCGTATTTACAGGTCAAGTAGTGACGACATTATGGAGATGAAACCCCACGGCAGTACGAGATGGGCTGAAACATCGTTTGTGGATAGGGAGGCTCAAGACGGAAAAACCTATTTCTATACGGTGCGTTCCCTGAAAATGAATCAAGGAATTTCACTGGAATCAGGTCCTTCAGCGGTGGCGAAAGTGTTCGTTTCTGCCGTGCATAGGCTCCCTCCGGAGAATGTTAACACCGGGTCCACAACTGATGGGATTCGCATTTACTGGGAACCGGTGAAGATACAAAGTGAAGAGATACACTATAATGTCTACAGGTCGGAAGGAGGGAGGTTGTTTCACAAGATTAACCTTGAGCCCGTTCGTAACCCGTGGTTCGTAGACAAGAAGGTGGTGAAGGGCCGGACGTACCGCTATGCGGTCACTGCCTTTCCAAGAAACAAGCCGGATGAAGAATCCAGCCGCTCAGGTTCGGCGGCAATAAAACATACTCCATGAAATAGGCACATTCTTGCGGTTTACAGGAAGCCATGCACCACTTTCACTACTTAGGGGACCAGTTGTATTGTGAAAATGTCCCGCTGAATCGCATCGGAGACGAAGTAGGGACTCCGGTATTTGTTTATAGCCGCGGGACTCTCGAGAGGCATTTCCAAGTGTTCAGGGAACCATTCTCATCCTTGAATCACTTGATATGCTATTCCGTGAAAGCGTGCTCCAATGTGGCAATACTGAAGATTTTTGCCGGGATGGGTGGTGGAGCCGACATAGTTTCAGGCGGCGAGCTTTTTCGAGCTTTGAAGGCAGGGATAAAGCCCTCTCGTATAGTATATTCAGGGGTCGGGAAGAAGGCTTCTGAGATGGACGAGGCCTTGCTGTCCGATATCCTGATTTTCAACGTGGAATCGGGAGAGGAATTGGCTCTTCTGGACTCCCGCTCTCAGGCTTTGGGCAAACGTGCTCGAATATCTTTGCGAGTCAATCCGGATGTGGATCCGCTCACCCACCCGTACATTTCCACAGGGTTGAAGAAGAACAAATTTGGTATTGAAGCCGGCCGCTCGCTGGAACTTTATCGAAGTGCAAGAGACATGAAGGGAATAGAGCCCGTAGGTATAGACTGTCATATTGGAAGCCAATTGACCGAACTGTCTCCGTTTCTGGAAGCCGTGGACAGACTCGAAAAACTAGTTAGTGTCTTACGATCGGAAGGTATTCAAATCAGCTATCTTGATATCGGCGGCGGGTTGGGAATCCCGTACGACAGGGAAGAACCACCGGTGCCGGCCGAATATGGCGCTGCCATAGTGGACCGGGTTGGACCTATGAATGTCACCTTAATCCTAGAACCCGGACGCGTGCTGGTTGGAAATGCAGGGGTCTTGCTCACCCGGGTGCTCTATCAGAAAGCTAGTCCTGAAAAGCATTTCGTCATTGTTGATGCGGCCATGAATGATTTGATACGTCCCAGCCTCTACGAGGCCCATCACGCAGTCAGGAAAGTCACTATAGACAACGGACGTACTGGGTTTTCCGGGCGAACCATAACGGTTGACTTGGTAGGCCCGATCTGCGAGTCGGGAGATTTTTTGGCAAAGGCGAGAGAGATTGAAGCGGTAACATCCGGAGACCTCCTTGCTGTAATGAGTGCAGGGGCTTACGGCTTTTCCATGTCATCGAATTACAATTCTAGGCCACGGGCGGCAGAAGTACTTGTGGATGGAGACAATTACTATATTATTCGCGCCAGGGAGACTTATGAAGATCTTGTTCGTGGGGAGAGGATTCCCGCCAATATCTAGTAGTAATCTAGGAGGAGACTATGCTTTCAGGAGCTTTTACCGCAATAGTCACACCCTTTAAGGGTGGCCGGGTGGACGAAACGGGTTTCAGGAAGCTCATCCGCTTTGGAATTGACGGGGGAATCAGTGGATTAGTTCCGTGCGGCACAACAGGCGAATCCCCGACTTTAAGCCACGATGAGCACAACAGAGTCGTGGAAATTTGCGTCAAGGAAGTTGCGGGCCAGGTCAAGGTGATTGCCGGGACGGGCTCGAACAGCACCCAAGAAGCCATGGAACTGACCAGGCATGCTGCAAGGGTAGGAGCAGACGCAGCGCTCTCAGTGTCCCCATATTACAACAAGCCTACCCAGGAAGGCCTTTTCCGCCATTTCAAAGCAGTTGCTGAGTCGGTAGACATACCTATCGTGCTCTACAACATTCAGGGACGCACTGCTGTAAATATCGAGAATTCCACCATGGAGCGTCTTTCGAGAATTCCCAATATCGTGGGGGTGAAGGAGGCTTCCGGATCGATCCTACAGATGAGCGAGGTTATTCGACTTTGCGGTCCTGAGTTCGACGTATTGTCGGGAGACGATCAAATGACATTCCCATTGATGGCACTTGGAGGAAAAGGGGTCATCTCAGTGGTTACCAATATTGTCCCGGATAGAATGTCGTCCCTCGTCAAAAGCATGTTGGAAGGCGATATAGAAACCGCGAGGAAAAAGCATTTTGACGTTTATGAACTTTGCCAGGCCATGTTCATAGAAACGAGTCCCATACCGGTCAAGGCCGCGCTGGGCATGATGGGAAAGATCGAGGCCGAGTACCGATTGCCGCTTTGTCCGCCTTCTTCTGCCAACATAGAAAAACTGAAAGCTATCCTGGATCGCTATGGATTACTTTGAATCACGGAGAAAACAATGAGAATTGCTGTCAGCGGCGCAGCGGGGAGAATGGGGAAGAGGATAGTGGCTCTGGGGAATGAACATCCCCAGTTAGAGGTCTCAGGCGCGCTGGAGATTGCAGGTCACGCCGCCCAGGGTAAGGATGCGGGCGAGATTGCCGGTATCGGCACTATGGGAGTGGCAATCACCGATAACGTGAAGAAAGTCTTCGAGAACGCGGACGTGCTGGTGGATTTCTCTGCACCCCAGGTGTCAGTTGAAAATGTCAAGGCAGCGGCGGCGGCAGGCAAGGCCATCGTAGTTGGAACGACCGGCTTCTCCGAGGAGCAGAAAAGACTCATCTCAGAGCAAGCCGGTAAGACGAGATGTCTTGTAGCCCCTAACATGAGTCTGGGGG
>CAINUH010000341.1 GCA_903853735.1 uncultured Desulfomonile sp.
CATAGCGTCCGACAACCTCGTAGGGAACGACGATTGCCATGACGGCCATAAACAGGATCGTTCCCCAGGTCCCTACCTTCATCAGAAATTCATTGAACCGCTGCAACACGCGCATACGCCACTCCCCTTCGGAAAGAGAAGGGAGCCCTAATGGGGACACCTTGCGGCAAGGTGTCCCCATTAGGGCTCCCTTCCGGTGATCACTTTGCGTTCATGATCGTTTCGATCTCAGCCTTGCTGAACTGTGCGCTGAATTGGCCGTAAACAGGACCCATGGCCTTCTTGAAGCTTTCTTTGTCCACGTCGCGAACGATGGAAACGCCGTGTTGGGTCATTTCCTTCATCTTCGCCTCTTCGGCATCGCGGTTGACCTTGCGCTGGAACTTGGCCACTTCCATGGCGGTCTTTTTGAACAGAGCCTTGTCCTCCTTGGGCATGGCGTCGTAGATTTTCTTGCTCATCAGGAACGGAGCCGGAGAGTACACATGTCCGGTCAGAGAGAAGTGTTTCTGGCCGGCATCCCAGAACTTGGAGGTGTAATAGACAGCAACCGGGTTTTCCTGTCCGTCGATAACTTTCTGCTGCAACGCCGTGAACACCTCCCCCATCGCCATCGGGGTGGGGTTCAACCCGGCGGTCTTCCAGGCAGCCAGGTGCACCTTGTTTTCCATGGTCCGGATTTTGAGCCCTTTGGCGTCCTCGACCTTCTTGACCGCTACTTTGGAGTTGCTCAGGTGACGGAAGCCGTTTTCCCAGAAGGCCAGCGCCTTGATCTCGGCCTTGTCAAAGTCATTGAGCAGTTTTTCACCGATAGCTCCATCCAGAACCGAGTCTACATGGTTAAAATCCCTGAATAGGAAGGGAAAATCAAGGATGTTGATGGACGGGCTGAACCCGCCCAGAGGACCCGTGGATGTGATCAGCAGGTCGATCGTGCCCTGCTGGAGGCTCTCGGTCATTTCACGTTCGCCCTTGCCCAACTGGTAGCTGGGATAAAGCTTGAACGTAATGCGCCCGTTGGTTCTTTCCTTGATCAGGTCGGCAAACTTCTGGCACCCGACCATGTAGGGATGATTGATGTCCATGACGGATGATATCTTCATGGTGGCCTTGTACTCCGCCGCTGACGCTGTTCCTAACCAGGCAAATACCGTCAGAACCGCAAAACCCAACATAAGCACTCTTTTCATTTCCATTCCTCCTTTGTGATTGAGTTATGTAACAATAGCCGATCTCCCCTTTCCGCGATCAACTGCGGCAATTCACAAATTATCTTCAGATTTTTCCGGCGCTGCCAAAGAATTCGATATATTTTTTCATCATCCCCCAACCATGGAATGACGTGCATCAAGCACTTTCATTGTCGTTTTCTCCTTTCAGTCATTTCAGTAATTCCTGATGAACCCATACTGCATAAACTCCGTTCTCATTTGCATACCGACGCTTTCCAGGTTCATCGCTTCTTGCCCGCCACAGCGAGCCTGGACCTGTTTATTCTTTCAACAGCCTCCGGACCCATCTCCAGAACGATGGCCACATAAAGAATATCGATGATAACGAGCTGGAGGATACGGGACACCAGGGCGTCAGACCGATACTTGGTCTCAGTCGCAGAACTTAAGAGAACAACGTCGGAATATTTTGTGATGCTCGAGTTCCGATAACTGGTAAGGGCGATTACGCCTGCATTGCTTTTTTTAGCAAGCTTCATGCAGTCAAGAATGTCCCGGCTCTCCCCCGAATGGGAAACAGCTATTACGAGATCTTTGTCGGTTGTCTGGCTGGCCATAATGCTCATTAAATGAGAGTCGGCAGAGGCCGTAACGCGCATTCCAAGGCGAAGGAATTTGTGATACGCATCAAAAGCAATAAAAGATGATGAGCCTATTCCAATAAAGAGTATCTCCCGGGCAGATCTCATCAATGCCACTGCCTTTCTGATATCTTC
>CAINUH010000342.1 GCA_903853735.1 uncultured Desulfomonile sp.
CGCTTATAATAGGAGGTCACGTAAGGAATGGCATTAGGTTGATCCGGAAGAGAATATAAATGTTCGTCAAGTTGCTCCAACGACAATCGGCTGTCGACTGGTTCGGAATAGCCGACCACATGGAGATTATTTTCTTGAAAGTCGACGACTCGATTACCCGTTTCATCACATATATAAGCATCTCGAATTATCCACTCATCGGGTACTGTCCAATCGAAAGCCTGTTGACCTGAAGGAACCGATTCAATTGTCAACCCCGGTAATAAATTCTGCAAATAGAGAAGGGTTTCACGTACACCAGGCCCTGTTATACTGCGACAGATCGGAAACAGATCTTGAGCCCACTTAAACATTGTCTCCCCAATAGCTGTGATATCTGACATCTTTTTCACAGGCTCCAGCTTGTTGCTAATTTCATCGATTCATGTGAGACTCGATTAGCGTCTCATCGCAAGGGGGGCCTTTTGCGGTTAACCAAGGATTTGCGCAAAGTCGTCTTATCGTTTCCTTACGATAAATCCGAGCGTTAATAGCAACAATCTCACCAATTCCTACAGTGACTGAACGAGCAACACCTTCTTCCCGTAATGATTTTGCGAGTTGAGTTACATTTGGGCGACAGCATTCGATGAACGGAGCCGCAAAATATGACCACGACTCCGAGACGACACTACCATCGGACTCGAGAATGCGTCCATCAAAATTCTTTATGCGCCGATACGGTACATTGGCAAGCTCCTCAGAATGGTGGCGGAATGTCGCCCAGTGAAGATCGAGCCCAATTGTTACAATTGTTGCATCAACGTTTGCTAATCTATCATACACAGAGCCGCGTCCATAACATGTTGTGGGCAGTTTGCCCAAAAGGGATTCGGCTGCTGGTCCACGCCCCGATACAGCCAGCATGGGCTCGCGTGATCTTATAAAACCCGGAGACGTCCTCACAAACTCTGAAAAAACACCTATCCTTGAGGGCGTGTTCATAGCATCGAATATTTCGCCATGTCCGAGTGAATAAGTGTAGGTCGGTACTAGTATGGTTCCCTTATCACCAACCGCGATTTTGAGAGCCCTCAATAACTCGCCGTAAGCGGTAGCTTCATCATGCCCCGCTTTGTTAATGCCTATTCGCCCTAGCGATACGTGGACCATGAGAATAGAGCCGTAGTTAACGCCCACCTTCTGAAGAGCTTCGACAAGTTGCTCTGTTGTATATATGTAACGCGAGTTCATGAATTCTCGCGTCGGAGATAGCGTGCCATTGTCCAGAGAGGAAATTCATATGCAAATTCATCTGCGCGTGGATCAGCCGAGCGCAGATCCTTCGACCGATATAACTCTTCCAACTCCACAAGAGTGAAACCGGCATCAAGTATTTCTTTTATCATAGCAGCCAACACAGGGGCGGTTGCAAAACGCCTATGGCGATGCTCAACAACGATTGTCCAGGGACGTTCCGGTTGGCCCATCCAAGGGGCAAGATAGAAATCACCGTGAGGCTCAACACAAACGAAAGTCCCTCCCGGACGTAAAGCGTTTCTTGTCCCATCTAATATCCATCTTGAATTGGCAGCATCGAGTCGCGAGATCGGAATGAACGAAAATAAAAGCGCATCTGACA
>CAINUH010000343.1 GCA_903853735.1 uncultured Desulfomonile sp.
ACAAAAGAAAAAACTTGTGCATTCGTCGTCTGATAATAAAGCAAAAGGCCATAATGTGAAGCGAATTTTAATGGTCGGTCCGGTCCCTCCCCCGTACGGAGGGGTAGCTTCTGTGATGGACAGCATCATTCACTCTGACTTGGCCCATGAATATTCATTTGATGTTTTTAATAAATCCGATCTTTTTGCTCCGGAAATTTCCGGGCGTCTCGAAAGAAATCTGTTGAGGGTAAAGAGATGGCTGCTCCTTTTTTGGAAGCTCGTCACAGGCAACTATGCTTTTGTTCACCTGCACGGGTCGGTTCGGGCTTTCAGGGGAGTAACTTTCTGGATGTGCATCGCCCGCCTGGCCCGAGCCAAAATACTTCTCCACTTGCACGGCACCAATTGGGGACGATTCTACGCCGATACGACACGATTCAATAAATTCATTGTCAGGTTCGGCCTTTCGCTCCCGTCCCACATAATCGTACTGTATACCGAGTGGGTTGAACAAATTAAGAACCTGGTCCCCAGTGCAAATGTTCGGGTGATAAACAACCTGATACGGTTTGCGCCGCCTCCCGGAACCTCTTCCATTGAGCGGACACGCTCTGATCTGAAACTTTTCGAGAAAGACTTTATTGTCGTTTCAGTGGGGACCGTAGGATGGAGAAAGGGAACGTTTGAAATTTTAAAGGCGGTTCCTCTGGTTGTTTCGCAGGATGATTCGGTCAGATTCCTTTTCGTCGGAGGCGAAGAATATCCTGGACAAATGGCTGAACTGACAGACCAAGTGAATCAGAAAAAACTCGGTAAATGGGTGCGCTTGCCGGGAGAAATGCCTCAAGAGGTGGTCCCGGTTGTGTTAGCCATGTCGGAAGTATTTCTTCTGCCTTCTTACAGTGAGGGGATGCCGGTAGCGATAATTGAGGCTATGAGAAGCAATACCGCCATCATCTCCACGCGTGTGGGAGCGATACCCGACATGATAGAAAATGGAGTATCCGGATTGTTGATAAAGCCGGGATCTCCGGAAGAAATTGCAGAGGCGGTGATGCTCTTGAAAAAGGACGAACATCTCCGTATGAGGCTGGCTACCGGGGCCAGGCAGGCTTTTGATAACAATTTTGAGGTTTCAAAAGGCATAGGAGAACTGGCCGAGGTCTACAAGACCGTGTAGATGTGTCGACAAACCGGGCTTTGCCGGCACCGCCTCGAAGGATAGCGCAACCCTTATACTCATTGCCAAAGTTCTTGTCCGAATCAGGATTGATGAGTGGCTGCAAAGCATACCCTAAGGTTCTGCCCTTACCGGAATCCAGGGGAATGATAGCCAATATCTAACTTGTTCAAACGGACAACTAATTTGGGAATCGCTATATGTTGTTGGTCGGAAATTCCGTGCGGTTTTCTGGGAGCGCAGGCATCTTGCCTGCCTGGAATTGCTGTAACGCCTGCAAACTGGAAGCCTGGGCTCCCAGAGGGATTCATGCCTGGTACCGGACAGCGAATCGGACATTCATTTTGACGTCGGCAATAATCTCCGTAGCCACGGGCCCCTCTGGCCGCCATTTTGCCGAAGAACCGGCGCAACGG
>CAINUH010000344.1 GCA_903853735.1 uncultured Desulfomonile sp.
ACGCCAACCGGCTCCCTTTTTTCCTGAAGGGCGTTGAGTATCTTCTCTGCGGTGCCAAGATAGGTTACCTTTGTGCGCACCGTGCTCTTGCCGGAGCCCTTGGTCTTTCCGCTGCGCAGGGGATCTACCTTAACTCGACGAGCCTCCTGGTATACGTAATAGGTTGTGCCGTTCCTTTTTCTCGCGTAAATAGAGCCCATCGTGACCTCGCGGATGCTGTTTTACAACACTACCCCGCGATGTCAAGTCTTATTGCGCGCTTTTCGCAACAATAATGTGTTACAACACAATTGGTTCCATAAAACAACGCGAATTCAACATATTACGCGATACAGACAAGCGTCTTGGGAAAACTCCGGTAATATGGTTTCGGTGGGTGTTGACGTGCAACGACTGGGTCTCATGGTTGTGGCGGGACAGCCAAAGACAACGGCTGAATACATTCAGGCCACAAGTCGTGTGGGGCGAAAGTACCCTGGCCTAGTCGCCACGGTTTACAACTGGACCCGACCGCGAGACCTTTCCCACTACGAGACCTTCGAACACTATCACGCCACATTTTACAAGCATGTTGAGGCTCTGTCGGTAACGCCGTTCTCTGCTCGGGCTCTCGACAGAGGTCTCACAGCACTGCTCGTGGCGCTCATCAGGCTGGAGGCTGAGATGTTTAACGCCGAAGAAAAAGCGGACAACCTGGACCGAGGGCACGACATAGTGAAAGCCGCTGTGAAGGCCATATCAGATCGAGCCGAAAATATCTCCGGGCTGAAAACCGTGGGAGATGACGTGCGGAGAATGTTGGATTACCGGCTGGATGAGTGGCTGAAACTCGTTGAGAACTGTCACTCCGCCGGCAGCTCGCTTGCCTACAAGAAGGGCAAGACTGACGTCGCCATGCCCATGCTCAAGGGGGCGGAAGCAGGCCGTTGGGACCTCTTTACCTGCCTGAATTCATTGAGGGATGTGGAGACGCCGGTGCGGCTCATATTGGGGACCCAAGAGATAGAGGACAACAAACCGTGGAGCGAATACCGTATCGCTTTGGACGGGTCAGGGGATTAGTCCACATGGCTGACACTACATTTCCGGTAAGGGTCGGCGACGTAAGTCCGAGCCAGCTCTTGCACACTTTTGGGATTGGGGCCATCGTGGACCTGCCCAACATCTCTGTCATGGTGATGGGTCTCGATGAGTGGGATACCGAGAAGGCCACGCCGATCAATGAACCACGTCTTCTCTCGGCCGTTCAGCAGCAGTTGGAAGACAGCGTCAAACAACTCAAGGGACCTCCGGTGGCCTCGGATAACGACATGTCCCCATCGCCATTTGATCACGACGCCATCGTGGGAGCGCCGGTCGCGCTGTTTCCGCGGTGGTTGAGATGCCCGCAGTGCAATCGGTTGGCACGGTCCGATTCGGGATTTCAGCTAAAGATAGACAGGCATCACTTTGACCGAGTGCGGTATGTGCATGCCCATTGCCCTCGCGGCAAGTCTCCAACGGTTGTGCCAGCCAGGTTCCTGACAGCATGTCCGCAAGGGCACCTGGACGAATTCCCTTGGATTGACTTTGTTCATTCTGGTGAGCCATGCGAGGCGCCTCTGCTTAGTCTCAAGGACGAGGGAGTCTCCGGCCAGACTACTGATATCTGGGTGAGTTGCAAGACGTGTGGGAAAAGTAAGCAGATGTCCAAGGCCTTTGGCGAGGAAGGCAGGGAAGAAATGCCCAAGTGCAGGGGGAGGCGGCCCCACCTGAGGGATTTCGAGGAAGAACAATGCGAAGAACAGTTGCAGACGCTCCTTCTCGGGGCCTCCAATAGCTGGTTTCCCGTCATCCTGTCTTCGCTGGCAATCCCCGTCTCGTCGAATCCACTTGAACAGGTCGTGTTTGACCACTGGGACATTCTCAGTGGTCTTGAAAGCTTGGCCGAAGTCAAAGCTGTCCTTAAGTCCTATGCTAAGAGAGGTGATTACCGTCAAATCACCAGACACACGGCAGAGGAAGTCTGGAAGGCGATTGAGAAAAGGAATCAGCAATCCGCAGGCGATGATGAGCCGCAGAGCTTTCAGGATCTGAAGCATCCGGAATGGGAGTTGTTTTCAGAGCCGGAAAATGCTGCGCAGACCGAGGACTTTCAGCTCAGGTCTGAACAGGTCCCTGAACCGTACCAGGGCTACTTTGAGAGGATCGTGCTCGTGGAGCGCCTCCGGGAGGTGAAGGCCCTCGTTGGATTCACCCGTATTTTTCCTCCTGCTGACTTTTCTGAACCTGGAGACATGCTTCAGCATGAAATGTCTTCGCTGACCAGGGTACGTCCGACCTGGGTCCCCGCTGCGGAAGTCCGAGGAGAAGGGATCTTTATCCAATTTCGTGAAAAGGCCATACAATCCTGGGCCGGAAAATCCGCTGTAATAACCCGAGAAAAAGAGCTGCTGGAGGCTCACAGGGCGTGGAGAGAAGCCAGAAACATTGATCCGCCTGAGAAAGGCTTTCCGGGCATTCGTTATGCCCTGATTCACAGCTTTTCACATGCGCTCATGCGCCGTCTTGCTCTGGAATGCGGGTACACGGCAGCGTCCATCAGGGAACGGATCTATTCGGCTGGCCCGGATTCGGAAGGCGGTTCCATGGCGGGAGTGCTCCTTTACACGGCAGCCCCGGACAGTGAAGGAACGCTGGGCGGTCTCGTCAGCCTGGGTGAGCCCAACGCGATGAGACGCAATATGGACGAAGCACTCAAAGCAATGAAACTGTGCTCTTCAGACCCGCTCTGCGCAGAGCACCGACCTAATGTGGGCATGGGAACTCTGCACGGGGCTTCGTGCCATGCCTGCCTTTTTGCGTCGGAGACCTCATGCGAGAGAGGGAACAAGTACTTGGACCGCAGCCTGTTGGTGGAAACGGTTGATGATACCACCCGCAATTTCTTTTGAATTGAGAAGGTGATCTCAGGAGGGCCGGACTCTGGACGCCGATGAACTCACATTCATTGAGTGCATAGTGGAGACGGGCGCGGAAGTCCCTCTTTCGATCATAGAACTGGTCTGTTGCGCTTTGAGGGAATTGCCTGATGATGCCGGCTCTCATGAGAAGATTGCAATCTCAAGCAAAGTAAACCCATCCAGAAGCCGTGAGACAGTCCGTAAACTGCTGGATGTATGGTCGGAAAAACGGCCCGATGTTTCCCCTTCTCAACTCTCATGGGCTTTGATGGCAGGGGCCTGTGCTGATGAGGTCTTCAGAGAGAGGGAGTCGGTAGAGCTTGTTTGGACCGGGCCGACAAGTAAGGGAACTGCCTTCCGTCGGACCGATCAGGCTCTCCTGGAACTCATAGAGTCGGCGCGGGTATCCCTAATAATAGTAACATTTGCAGCCTACAAGATACCGAGCATCGCCGATGCCATTGTGAAGGCAGGGAAGAGAAATGTGGAGATTCTCCTTGTGATCGAGAGCAAGGAGACCAGCGCCGGACATTATGCTCACAAAGAGCTGGCGTCAGGCGGCAACCAGCTCCGGTCAGTTGCAAAGATATATACCTGGCCGGTGGAAAAGAGGCAGACCGACTCGATGGGTAATTATGGCTCCCTTCATGCAAAGTGCGCATTGGCAGACGGCAGGATGGCCTTCATTTCGAGCGCCAATCTTACGGAGTATGCGCTGAACATAAATATGGAGATGGGCGTGCTCATCAAGGGCGGTACCCTGCCAGGGCAGATGCATAGCCATTTCCATGGCCTCATAAGGGATGGGGTTGTCGAGGAGATAGAGTTCTAGGGTAATATTTCTCACATCATGAGCGTTTAGAGGTCCTACGATGACAGGATTACAGGTAGTTGGCTCTGGGGACGTGAATCAGACTCAGAAATTCTCGTCCGGATTTTTTCACAGAGTGAATCGTATCTTGCCTGACGATCAGGAGGTTCTTGCGGTGCCTCCTGATATGGAGGTCCGGACGGTTATAAGCCTCATGGAAAAAAATGTTTATTCTCACTCTGTGGACACATGTTTACTCGTGGCCTGGCAAGCCGGATCTTGATCATGGTTCCCGCTGCGCTCTGCCAAGGGTATCTAGACTCTCTCACGAGAACTGTGGGGTCGGATTCCGTAGCTCTTGTTGACATTCGCAAGTTTCGAGAAATGGAAGCTAATGTAGAACTTGGAGCCAGCCCATGGCCAACACCCTTTATTGCAATTCTGAGCGACACTGTCGCTAAGAGAGAACAAATATCATCGAGTCTGGTTGGTTGCCATTGGGATTTGGTCGTAGTGGACGAGGCCCATCGACTGACTGGGAGAAGTCTTTCGGTAGTTGAGCGTATGATCAGAGAGGGAGTCGTGTCCAGGACTCTTTTTATGACAGCCACCCCAACCAAGGTGCTGCTGTGTATAGGGGGCCAAGAACTTCTCAGGACTGAGTGGGGCGCAGATGAAATTGATTGGCTTGGGCATAGCCTGAGACCATCCGAACCAGAACAGGTATTGGTAAAGTTAGAGAGAAGTAGAGAAGAGATTAACTTGCTCGAGGCTCTGCAGTCATTTCTCAACCTGATGAC
>CAINUH010000345.1 GCA_903853735.1 uncultured Desulfomonile sp.
ACCGATCACAACACTAGGGAGACATTAGGAGTGTGTGATACAATATATCTTTTAGACCAAGGCCGCATACTGGAACATGGAGACCCCCAAACCATTGCGGCTAGCGAACTGGCCCGGGAAGTTTACCTGGGCAAGCAATTCATCTTGTGACCGATCCCAGTTCAAATGGCACTTGAGATAAAGCCTCAGTTGCGTCAGATCCAGCAGTTGGTGATGACGCCTCAGCTTCAACAAGCAATAAAACTCCTCCAGTACAACCACCTAGAAATGGTAGATGCGCTGGAGTTGGAACTACGGGACAATCCGCTTCTTGAAGCGATATCCCAGGAAGAGTCTATTTCCGAGACCGATGACCCCACCAGAAACGACCTCAATTCCCTTGAGGACTTGGTCAAGGAACCTGAGCCATCAGAAACCGACACATTTAGCCTAGACTGGGAGAATTATCTGGAAAACTACGGAGGAGATAACCTTCCAGTGCAAAGGGACCACACCGAACGACTACCTCTGGAGAGTTTCGCATCCTACTCGACTAACTTGTTCGACCATCTTATCCAGCAGCTCTACGAGAGTCACATCGAAGGTACAGACCGGAGAATCGCCCTGGAACTTATAGGAAACATAGATGAAAACGGGTTCCTAGATCTGGATTTAGCGGAAGCCGCTGGTCTTCTTGGAGCTGAAGTTAGCGATTTTGAGCGGGTGCTGGCTGAGATCCAAGAATTCGACCCCCTCGGGGTTGCGGCACGGGATCTTAGAGAATGCCTTCTGATTCAAGCCCGGGCCTTAGACCCTCCCAACCATATAGCCCATAGGATCCTCGAAGAGGCCTTTCCTCTATTCGAACACGGCAAAATCGACATTATGGCCCGTAAGCTGAAGCTCTCCACGTCCGAAATCGCCGAGGCCGCCAGACTTATTTCCTCGTTTGACCCCAAACCTGGAAGACAATTTTCCAATTCGGATACCGTCCATGTGATACCTGATATATTTATTATCAAGGTTGGAAACGATTATTCAATAGTACTTAACGATGATGGGATGCCTCGTTTGAGAATAAGCTCTTTTTATCGGAGAGCACTTCATTCTCAGTCTTGCCCTTCCAAGGCGAAGGATTACATTCAAGAAAAAATCAGAGGGGCCATGTGGCTTATCAAAAGCATTCAACAGAGACAGAGAACCATTTACAAGGTCACTAACTCCATTATAAAATTCCAGCGAGAATTCTTTGACAATGGGATTGATTTTCTCAAACCGTTGATCCTAAAAGACGTGGCTGATGACATCGAGATGCACGAATCGACTATAAGCCGTGTCACAACTAACAAGTATGTTGATACGCCGCGAGGTATTTTCGAGTTGAAATATTTTTTTAATTCCGGAATCCGTCAGGGCGCAGACTCCATTGCTTCGGAGTCCGTCAAGAATCACATCTTGCGGATCGTTAAGAGTGAAAACCCTAATAGACCTGCCAGTGACAAACAGATAGTAGACGAATTGGCGCACGACCAGATTCATATTGCACGAAGAACAGTGGCTAAGTATCGAGACCTAATGGGTCTCCCGCCGTCAAGCAAGAGAAAAAAGAAATTCTAATGCTATTCAACTGGGTCCGACAACCACAAGGAGGTAGAGCCGATGCAACTTTCCGTAACTTTTAGACATATGGAACCATCGGAGGCTTTAAAGAATTACGTTCATGAGAGAACAGCTAAACTCAGTAAGTACATAGACAAGCCAGTGGAAAGCCAGGTAATTTTGACGGTTCACAAGTTTAGACAAATTGTGGACGTTGTAATAAACGTGGATGGACTGCGTATTGCGGGGCAAGAGGCTCATGAGGATATGTACGCGGCTATCGACCTGGTCATGGATAAAATTGAGCGGCAGGTAAAAAAGTACCGAGAAAAAATAAGAAAACACAAGCCATTGCAAGGCAGGGAAATCCGATGGCGGCGTGATATTTACGATCAGGACAGCTTCGATGATGATCGGGAACCTGTTGTGGTACGTACAGAGAACTATTTTGTAAAACCCATGTCAGTGGATGAAGCAGCAATGCAAATGGATTTGTCACAACAGGAATTCCTTGTATTTAACAACGCTTCCACTCAGACGGTAAACGTTCTTTATCGAAAGAAGGATGGAAACTACGGCCTCATAGTTCCGCAGAATTCTTGAGACTTGATAAGTATTTATTGTAGTCGGTCAATGGGCCTTACCAAATCGTGTTTGCAGTATTGGTTTGCCGTTTGACCGTTCAGGAAAAGTTGTAAGAGATTGCTTGGACAATAGCCGATGCACACAGTGGACAAAAGCGAAGCATTTTATCATTCAAGGCTTTTTGGCCAAGCAATCTCATTGTACCGCATGTTTGACGTCACCCAACTTCACTTAGAGTATCAGTAAATGAAGATCCTAGATTTCTTGCGATACGATGGAATCATCGCATCCCTGCAAGCCGATTCAAAAAAAGATGTTCTCGTCGAACTCGTGGAACCCATTTCCGAAGCCAACCCTCATCTGGACAAAGCTGGTCTGATAAAAACCCTTTTGGAAAGAGAGAATCTTGGAAGTACCGGAATAGGTGGAGGAGTAGCCATTCCTCATGGAAAATTTGAGGGCCTCCTTAGCCTTTCGGCAACTTTTGGCAGGAGCATCAAGGGGGTTGACTTCAATTCAATGGACAATAGGCCTGCCCACCTGTTTTTCCTACTCGTAGCTCCAAGAAATTCTGCCGGGGAACACTTAAAGGCTTTGGCGAGAATTTCAAGGCTCCTAAAGGACCCTATGTTGAAAAACGGCCTACAGAAAGCTGATTCGCCAGATGAAATATTCTCCATCCTAGAAGAGTACGATCGCCGTATACCGTGATATTTCAATCTACATAAGATTGCTCAGAGACCATTGCAAATTGTTCTCCGGCGGTTTTGCGGGTAAGAGTCCCAGCGATGAGCCTGGATTGTTGCCCACAGTGTACAAGGTCGTTTTCCTCAATAAGGGCCAGGGCCAATGCAGACTCTAGATTCTCCCGCATGGAATTCCAGAATTCGAATAGCATTTTGGATCATAGGAATTTGTTGCGGCGGAATAACTGCCTACACCACGCGATACTTTGTCAATGGAGATGCCATTGCCTACATCGAGATGGGAGAATCATTGAGATGGGGACAGTGGCGGGGCCTTGCAAACCTTACATACAGTCCCGGTTACCCATTCCTGCTTGGCATTGCTCAAACGGTACTTCACACCAATCCTTTGAACGAACTCCAACTATTGAGAACCGTCAACTTCGCGTGCCTGCTGTGTGCTATGGGCACTTGCGAAATTCTCATGTCTCTTGTGCGCAGAGCACTCCTTAACAGTCCTGCCGGCGAAGACCAACCTATCTCATTACACATTATCAGAGCATTGGGATATTCAATGTTCCTGGTTGCTTCACTGGTATTCATAAGAGTACGTTTATTGAATCCGGACATGCTCGTCTTTGCAGTCGTATTGGCAGTTGTGTCTTTACTGTTGTGGATAAGGGAAAATTCTGAAAGTTATCGCCGGTACATTCTGCTCGGGTTATCCACGGGTCTCGGATACATTACAAAATCCTTCTTCTTGCCTTTCTCTCCTATCTTCTTTGTCCTGGCCGGATCTTGCGCTAATTCTTTCAGAAAAGCTATTCCACGCGTCATTGTAGCCATCATTGCGCTAGTCATAGTTGCGGCCCCCCTGGTGGCTGCATTGTCATGTCGGTTGGGGCGTTTTTCATACGGTGAACTCGGACCTCATATTTACGCAACTCTTATTGCGGGAAAAGGTGAACCCACAACTCCAGAACTATTGAACACTTACCCGAAAGTCTATCGTTTTATTTATGGTATCCAATGTACCAGGCCTTCGGGTTTCGACATTTGTTACTGGCACGACGGACTTAAACCGGTTCTTGATCTACGAGCCCAACTGGCCGTAATACCCGATAACGTCTCACAGATCTTCAAGGATACCCCCTGGTTGATCCTAATAATCGTCTGGTATTTGATACTGTGGCGCCTTGGTAAAATTAAAATAGGCCCCTTGATTCCTCCATCCCTGTTTCTCATGCTCATCACACCAGCCGTCTTTGGCATAGTGTTCTATTGTTTGATCCGAATGGAGATGCGTTACATCGCTCCTTACCTTTTCTTGGGATTCCTCGCTGTGGTTGTGTCATTGCGGTTTTCCGAGGCCAGTCACAAAGTTTATCTGAAAGCCTGGTGGCTGAGTGTCACACTAATATCTTTCTTTCTATTAATGGTAGCCCATTCGTCCATCGACCAGAGTATCCGTGGACTCATTTCAACTAACAACCGGCTTTCATATCGAGACTCTCTTCGGGAAGAAGTCATCGTGAAGGATTTTCTGCATAAGAAAGGCATCCGTAAAGGAGACTTGGCCGCAGTAGTGGGAAGTCCACCTGTATATTGGGCCAGAATGGCTGGAATAACAATTGTAGCCGAAATACCAAGCTTGGAAGAATTTATGAATAGTTCGGAAAAAGAGAGAAGAAGCTCCTTGGAGGTACTTCGGGCCTCAAATATAAAGGCTGTGGTCGCTAAGGGAGATGTCTTCGCGCATCTGAACTCAGAAGGTTGGCAACTGGTTGCGGGTACGAGAGATTACTTCGTGGTTCTGTTGGCAGAAAAACAGTTGGGAAATGGTTAGCGTTTGGAGCAAGGCTGATATATCGTTGGTCAGGAATTCCGTTCGGTTTCCTGTGAGTGCGGGCATCTTGCCTGCCCAAAATTCCGGTACCTTTTGCAGGCTGGAAGCCTACGCTGCCAGGAAGATTCATGCTTGGTACTGAACAGCGACTCGGACATTACTTTTGACGATTGCTATAAACTCCGTACGGAATGCTCAGAAGAGTTGGTAATTGAGCGAAATACTGATGGCGTAATGAAAGCCATGTCAATGATTCCGGATCCAAGAAGTCTCTTGTCGCTTCCAGCTATTTATACACTCTTCCAAAGAGTGGTTCGGGGAAGGGGTGAATTTGTATACGTTCAACGACATGTGAGACCACGTCCCGGAGACCGGATCCTGGACCTCGGTTGCGGAACCGGTGACATCCTGCGGCACATGCCTGCCGTGGAGTACCTAGGAATTGACAGCGATGAACGACTTATTGAATCTGCGAGAAAAATTTACGGAGAACGCGGCGCTTTTTCCTGTCTGGATCTTTCCAAACAAAACATTCCCGAAAGCGGGAATTTCGACCTCGTGGTTGCAACAGGTGTACTCCACCACTTGACCGATGACCAGGCTTTGAGACTTTTTAAACTCGCCCATACAGTACTAAAGCCGGGAGAAAGACTTGTTACAATGGACGGGTGTTACGCGGAAGGTCAATCTTTTCTGGCTCGCCTTATTCTCTCGAAGGATCGTGGAAAACACGTCCGCACAAAGTCCCACTGTATAGAGTTGGCTTCACAGGTGTTCAACAAAGTGGAAGCCACTATTTATCACGATATTATGAGAATACCCTCTTCAATGATCATTCTGGAATGCAGTGATTAGCAATATTCTTATAAGTCTTGATGACCTCCGGACCGGAACGAAACCATTCGACCATTCTGGAGAAACCCTGCTCAAAAGAATACATCGGTTTCCATCCCAGAGCTTCCCTGATGCGGTTGCTATTCGCAACCCAAGTGCTTGTGTCCCACGTCCGATTCGGCATTGATCCCCAGACAGGCTCGTTAGTGATATTCAGTACTTGGTGTGTAATTTCAACCACATGCCTAAGAGTTGTCTGCACTCCTGTTCCAACATTATAGACCGCGTCGACTTCCTGGTCGCGCAATGTGGCCGCGAGAACATAGGCTTGGACTACATCATCTACGTATATGAAATCCCTGGCTATGTCTGGATCAACTAGAGGCGGCAGTTTGTTTTCGAGTCCATGCAGAATGAGTGTCGGCATCAGGCGACTAGGTTCTTCGTACGGACCGTAAACAGAATAGAGACGAAGTGTTGGAATACGAAGCCCTGAGATACGGGCGGTGTAACTACAGAATAGAGTCGCCGACGCTTTAGTAACGGCATAGAAGCTGTTAGGCTCGAGAAATTCGGTTTCAGCGGGCGCGTGATCTTTCAGCCCATATTCCGAAGAGGAACCTGTGTTCACGAAAACTTCAAAACCCACTCCAAGGCATGCCCGAACCAGGTTTACTGTTCCTATGAGATTTGTTTGAAGGATCTTTTCCGCATCTGTCTGATACGAATATTGGCCATGAGCCGCCAGATGAAAAATCCATTCCGGACGCACTCGTCTAACCACTTGATTCAGCCTCTCTGAATCGCAAAGATCGAGAGCACAAATCCTGACATGATCGCTTATGCCCTTAATCCGCCATTGCGCATAATCTTCACGTAATAGAAGATTCACTTCATGACCGGAGTTCAACAGGTGTCTAGCAAGGTTGTTACCGACAAAACCTGCCGCCCCTGTAATGAGTATTTCTGCCATATACTTGATGAACTCCTGACAATGTGTCTCCCGACGTTCTATCCGGAGACAAAGCTTTTGTAGTCAAAAATCTCAAGATAATGACCAGCCCAGTTCCTGACTGCCTCCATCTCGCGCCGTGAGAGTTCATTGGCCGTAGCCTTGTTTGCTTCTTCCGAGGCCCGGCGAATGGTTCCCCAGGGATAAACTTCCTGGAGCAAATTACCGTTCCACGTAGGGGCTTCGAGAGAATCTGACGATTGAATACCCAGTAAGCCACAAATTTTCTCAAGCGAAGCTTTCGGACTCGTTATTACATCTTCATATCGGATGATGCTGATGCGATCCGGATAAATTTTCTTGAATACCAGTGCATGATACTGATTGGTTGTCCAGCATGTCATGTACCGCTCCAGGGAAAGCGGAACCGGACGTTTCTTGGTATCGGCGTAGGCCGACCAGGGGTTTCTGACTACCTGTAGAACATGCGCGTTTGAAAGATCTCTGAGAATTCTCTCAGCGTCGACCACTACTATTGGACTGTAACCTACGTATACTTTCTCTTGACCCGTCCGCCGGTAGTCCTTCCACGCTTCAAAGGTTGCTTCAAAAAATGCCGCCACGTTGTTTCCGGTGGAGCGTCCCTTATCCTGAACGAGTTCTGTAAAGATGTTGCATCTTGCATCGTCATTGAATTCAAAGGGCATATCTCTGAACTTGCTTACACACGGAGTTCGTGCCCTGACTTTACATTCCTCGTCTATAATGGCTCTGTAATCCTGAAGAGAAGTCGCGTCGAGACCAAAGGACGGCCATCGGTATTTTACCGGATACATTAAGGTCAGATGGTCCTGCACCATGGACGTCCCCAATTGGGACTCGAATGGGTAAACGAACATTTGAGGGTGTCCGTCAAAAAAACGGTGGACCGTGTTGCCTCCGTTCTCATACATGGCTGACATCATCAGCAACCGAAATTCCATTATTCCTCCAAGAAATCGTTCAATTCGAAAGAATAGAAAAGGGAGTTCCTGCCGGATCCCTCAGAATTGTCTCCCGGTTGAAAAGGTAAACCCTTAGAAAAACTTGCAGGCATCCACTCCACGGCAAAAATCTGGCTTCCGAAAGGCCAGATAATGGTCCCCAGCGTTCGTCCGGTTTGAACATCGAGTGCATGAATTCCGCACTTGGCAGATTCAACGTCCAGGCCGGGCGCGTAACCACAAAATTGCGGCAAGACGCGGGATGTGCCTACAAACATCACGTTCTCGTGAAAACATAATCCCCTGGTCCAGCCTGAAAGCCGTGATATTTGAACAAACCTGCCACTTTCGATAAAGCCTACTTCACCGTAACCACTGTTATCTACCCAAATACGATCTCCATAGATACGCGCCGAATGTGGACGGGTAAGCCCGCGAGCCATAGGCTCTCTTGTCGCTCCGTCAAAAATCACACCTCGTCCATCAACAGGGAATGCTGGATCTCCTGGTCGCCTGTCAGTCACTTCGTCGGTGGAAGCAGAATAAAAAGACGTTTCCAGACTCAGACCCGCGGCAATAGAATTAAGCTGAAGATGGTTCTGCTCAAGTATTGGCCCGTGAGCAGTTTCAATGCACTTGGGCCACCAGACCCGCTCGTGACGCCCAGAGTTTGATAGCCTGATTATCGCGTTCTGTCCTACCGCATTTGCATACAGTTGACTGTTCACCATGGCCAAGTCATGAATGTACAGGCAACCTGGAAAGATTCTCGATCTGACCGGTATGAGGACATTTCCGTCGATAAGCTGATCCCTGTTTACGTCCAAGCGTTGCTGTAAACCATGTACGGGCATCAGGTCAATAATTTGGTTCGGGTTTCTGGTAGCAGCCACATGAACCACCCCTGCGGATAGATCGACTGCCACGCCCGAGGGATGCGGTAACCCCAACATGGTAACGAAAGGCCCTGAATCGGCATCTACGTGAAGAGACAAAAGTAGGTGTTCATATTCTCTGGTAACCAGCAGGGTAATACCAAGATCCCCCAAAGTTTCCCACCACCTGCCGATCACTTCGTACTGGTACAGCCTGGGGTCTAACTTGTCAGGTCGCCATCCGAAACCCACAATTTCAGCCGGATCTCGAAAAAGTTTGTCCTGTCTTGCCCAGAGCGATTCTGCTTCAAAGAGAAAGGAGTTTCCCGCCAACCCTCACATCCCCTCATCGGTTCTTTCATTAGAGTTGACCCGATGTCTCATTTGAAAAGCTCCCCAATACATTTTAAACGCTGAAATCAAGTTTGTAGTAGACTCACCACCGTGCCGCACCGCAGAAACAATTGGAACTTCAAGAATTTGAACACCTAGCTGTTTGCACCTCAGTATGAATTCCAAATCTACGAGGTCTCCGTTCTCCTGCAGATCTAATTTTTGAAATATTTCTCGACCAAAGAATTTTGGGGTCCCGTTAATGTCCCAGACAGGCAAATCAAATAGATTTCTGCATTGAACATTATAGAGGACTGAACCCACCCTGCGAACGATAGGATGTCGCAGCCTTCGGTTAGCCTTGATAACGAGTCCTGGATGTGCAGTTGCCAGCATGATGTGCAAAGCCAGTGTGTACGAGGTAGTTCGTGCCGAATTGGTGTAGCCTAGTATTTTGCCCTTGGAGGCCGAAAGTCCGGCCCGGATCGCTCTTCCCCAACCAGCCTCCCCACTATGGATGACTCGAATCCGGCCGTCTTTTCGTTCCAGGTTTTGACAACTATCCAGGGATCCATCTTTACTGGCGTTGACCATAAGAAGTATTTCAACGGAATATTTTAGGCTGTCCAGTGCTGCCAAGTAATCAGTTACAATCTGATGGATGTGATCAGCCTGATTGTACACAGGCAGCACAACAGAGATTTCTGGATCACTGCTCATTATTTCGTCCAGCAAGCGCCACGAGCGCTGTCCTTACAATACCTTCGCTATCAAGACCCTCGGCACGCCTGAGAAATGTTTCCCCACCGCTCAAGGATGGTAGATTTTTGACTCCACAGCGGATGATCCTGCATCCCAAGCCATTTTCTGCAGTTACTTCAGAAACAAGAGTCCCCAGACCGCCGTCAATATAGTGCTCCTCCACAGTTATAGCCACAGGAAATCTCCCGAGAAGATCCAAAAGATCCTCTCTGGGAGCTGGTCGAAGGGTAGAGACCACAGATACGTGAACACTGATTGCCTTGTTCGTGAGCTTTTCCGCAGCCTTTAGCGATTCCTCCGAGATACTTCCCAGAGTCAAAATCAAAATGTCCGACCCTTGCCGGATGGTTTCCAAATGCTCCAGCCTAAATCGGCCTTCAAGACCGGGCAAGACAAAATTATCGTTCTTGCCCATACGGTAATAGATCGGTCCAGGGAGATCATAGGTGCTGCGCACAGCAGCAGACGCTTGGACATGGTCTGCAGGCGCAATCACTGTGAGGCCAGGCTGTAATCGTGTGATCCCGAGATCTTCCAACGCATGGTGGGTAAATCCACCGTGACCGTATTCAAAACCTCCGCCGATCCCCAAAATTCTGACCGGAAGATTATGCAGGATAGGACCGTTACGTACCTGTTCGTAACCCCTCATTGAGGCAAAGGTGGCTATAGAGTAAACAAAGGGGATGTACCCACAGGATGCCAAACCTGTGGCCAAACCAATCATGTTGGCTTCAGCTACCCCCACATTAATGAAGCGAGAAGGATAGGCATCAGCAAATTCCTCCCACACCATAAAACCCAGATCCGCTGTCATGAGCACTAGCCTTGGGTCAGATCGGGCAATCTCAAAAAGGGTCGCGGCAACCGCACGTCTCATGTAGCGTTTTCCTCAACTTCCTCAAGAGCCTTGACATACTGTTCCTGGGTCATCGGCAAATAATGCCACTCCACTTTATCCTCCATGAATGAGACGCCCTTGCCGCAGACAGTGTTGGCAACGATGACATTGGGAAGGCCGCTTTCGGTGTCGAGGCCGCGAAGCGTGGCTTCTATCATTCTCACATCGTGCCCGTCTATTTCGTGCACATTCCACCCAAAAGCTCTCCATTTGTCGCCTATCGGATTAATATCAAGAATATCTCTCGTCTTTCCAAGCGCTTGCTGTCCGTTGTCGTCTATGATAGCCACTAGACTGGAAAGCTTATGGTGAGCCGAAAACATTACGGTTTCCCAGAGGGACCCTTCATTGCATTCTGCGTCGCTCACAAGAACAAAAGACCGGTACTTTGCCCCGCTTAGACGTGCGGCCAGAGCTACTCCGGCACCAAATGAAAGGCCATGCCCTAAAGATCCTGTAGAAAAATCTATTCCGGCTAGATGATGTTCAGGGTGGACTCCAAGCCGGCTTCCATCCTGACAGTATGTGAGTAACGCTTCATACCCCACAATACCGTTGAGATGCAAGGCAGCGTACAGGGCGAGAGCGGCATGGCCCTTGGACATTATGAAGCGGTCACGATTAGGATCGTCCGTGCCCGGCATGTACAAGGACTTTGCAAAAAGCACTGCAACAATGTCGGCCACCGATAAAGCCGATCCGATATGCCCAACGTTTGCTCGTTTCGATGCATCCAGAATGATCCTTCTGATTCGAAACGCTATCGTTTTAAGGTCGTTGTTCATTCTTAGAGTCTTGCGAAATTCTTCAAAATTTTCAATCCGTTTTCTTGACTCTTTTCAGGGTGGAACTGAACTGCGAATACGTTACTTCTTGAAATTGCACAGGTAAATTCTATTCCGTATTCAGTTTCTGCTGCCACGTCGGCAGGATCATCAGGCGCCACATAAAACGAATGGACGAAATAAAAATAAGAACCATCCTCAATGCCGAAAAATATGGGGCATTCTTTTCGAAAGGAGACCCTATTCCACCCCATGTGAGGTATCTTCAGACCCATGTTCCGGCCAAAAGCCTTCACTTTGCCGGGAATGACTTTGAAGCCCTCATGAACGCCAAATTCCTCCGACTCGTCGAACAAAAGTTGCAGACCAAGACAAATTCCCAGGAAAGGGCGTCCCGAAACGACAAACTCCATGATAGAGTCTATGAGGTCGAGCCGTGCAAGGTTTCGCATACATTCAGGAAAAGCTCCCACTCCAGGTAATACAAGATGGTCTGCCTTTTTGATTTCCTGGACGTCTCTTGAAATTCGAGCCTGGCTACCTATTTTTTCAAACCCCTTTTGCACGCTTCGCAAATTCCCCATGCCATAATCCACAATAACGATCATCCATACCTCGATCCAACGTTGATAATGCTCACACGGGTTTGCCATTTCCTAAATAACAGTGACGGGCGGGAGCCCGTCACTACCAAAGCTTTGTCGTTAACAGTGTTACTTCTGTGAAAGCGAAATGATATTACGCGGATTCGTTTTCAGCCGATTAACACTGGATAACAAAAGGATCCTATAACCACGGGCGTTCCTCGAATAACCTTCAGTCCAAGATTCCCTTGGTGGAAGGGACATCCTTGACCCTTGGATCGAGTTCAACGGCATCCCTCAAAGCTTTTCCCAGAGCCTTGAACACAGCCTCTGCCGCGTGATGGGGATTCTGAGCGTTGTGTACTCCAACGTGAAGAGTTAGGCCGGCTCGCTCCACTACTGCTTGAAGAAATACCGATATCAAATCCAGCGAGAACTCGCCTGCTGCGCGATCGGTCAAGGGATTGGAATAAACAAGTAAGGGGCGCCCGGAAAAATCCAAGGTCGCATGAGCCAAGGCTTCGTCCATGGGAACAGACGCAGACCCGTAACGCCTTATTCCCTTCTTCTCCCCAAGGGCTTCACGAAAGGCCGCTCCTACACAGAGGCCGACATCTTCCACCGTGTGGTGATGATCAACATGGAGATCTCCTTTGGCAGTGACTTCCAGGTCCAAAAGTCCGTGCTTTGCCACATGACCCAACATGTGATCGAAGAAACCTATTCCGGTAGCAAACTTTCCCGTACCTGTTCCTTCCACGACCAGTTTCACATACACATCAGTTTCTGAGGTTTTTCTCGAGATTTCGGCTATTCTCATAGTATTGTACTCACTCAGCAAATTCTCGGCGTTTCACAGTATGTCGTCTTTTTCTCGTCTGATGTCTGCCCCGAGCTTGGACAGCTTTTCTTCAATGCATTCGTACCCTCGATCAAGATGATACGCCCTATGTATTTCTGTAACTCCTTCAGCAGCTAGTCCAGCCAAAATTAGAGAAGCGCTCGCACGCAGATCTGTGGCCTGAACATGGGCCCCGGAAAGTCTTTTCACTCCTTGAACCCTCGCCTTTCTCCCTGAAACGCGTATGCCTGCGCCCATACGAACCAGTTCCTGAACATGCATGAAACGATTCTCGAACACGTTTTCCGTGATCTCACACTTGGAATCGCCTAGGGCCATCAGAGCCATATACTGGGCTTGGAAGTCGGTGGCGAAGCCTGGATAAGGGTCTGTGGCTGCATCTCGGCTCCTAATGTTGCCGTTTGAGATTACTCGTGCCTGGCAGTCTGTTGTTTCAATCTTTAAGCCGGCCCCTTCGAGTTTTTCGAGTAACGCTAACATGTGGCTCGGGTTGCATCCTACGGCGGTTACATCCCCGCGAGTGATAGCACCCGCAAGCAAATACGTTCCCGCCTCGATGCGATCAGGCATAACCTCATACACGATTCCGTCCAGCCGATCACGTCCCTCTACAATGATGGTATCCGTCCCTGCTCCGTGTACACTACCTCCCATCCGATTAATCACATGGGCCAATTCTAAGACCTCCGGTTCGCAGGCACAGTTGTGAAGAACCGTAGTTCCCTTTGCCAAGGATGCGGCCATTAACATGTTCTCAGTTCCCGTAACCGTAGTGAGATCAAATGAGAAATCCGCCCCTTTTAGTCTGTCAACTCGGGCCTTTACATATCCGCTATTGAGTTCTATAGTGGCTCCCATAGCCTTCAGTCCCTTCAGATGTTGATCGATGGGTCTGGCGCCTATGGCGCAACCTCCCGGCAAACTGATATCAGCTCTCCCCTCTCTCGCCATAAGGGGTCCCAGTACCATTACCGAGGCACGCATAGTCTTTACAAGCTCATAGGGCGCAGTGTGGTCGGTGATATCTCGTGCTTTAATTCTGAGTGCCCCAGGGGTGAAATCGTCAAGCTGAACCCCCAACTGAAGCAACAACTGCTTAGCGGTCCGAATGTCTCTCAACGCTGGAACCCGATGGAAGGTCATCTCGTCTCGCGTGAGAAGAGAGGCGCACATGAGTGGCAAAACCGCGTTCTTTGACCCGCTTATTTCCACCAGTCCCTCGAGGGGTTTGCCTCCTCGGATCACTATTTTCTGCATGGGCCTCTACCCTTCTCTTTTGAAGGCAACCGATTTGATACAGACTAAAGGTTGTTTCAAAAATGAAAAGTCCCTGCCTCCCACCCGGGGATGGAGGGAAAACCACCTGTGAATCGCACTTGTTAAGTTCACCCTCCCCTGATGGGAGGCGTCAGTGGAAGGTGAATTCATGCAGTTTTGAAACCGCTTCCAAATTATTCCGGTATATGCCGCTTCGTCAAGGAATCATGGCACGAAAATTCTCCCGTCGCTGTATAGCATCTTAGGACCAAGGGCGCAACAAATTGGTCTGCCCAGGAAACACGACCGGGGACGAAAATTCAAACTGACGGTATGCAATAGGATTCTTTGCGCCGAGCGGCGCCTGGTAACGGAGCGGCAATCAAAGAGATATAAGGGCAATGAGATCTTCGCGCGAGAAGTGCTTTAGCATGGATTGGTCGTCCTGCCTTACTACCGATTCCATGAGTTGTCTTTTTTTCGAGATAATCTTGTCTATTTTCTCTTCCAGAGTGTTCTCGGTTATCAGCTTTATAACCTGAACGCCTCGTTTCTGCCCAATCCTGTGTACCCGGTCTGTGGCCTGCTCTTCTCGCGCTGAATTCCACCACCTGTCGTAATGTATGACCACTGAGCCCCCAGTTAGGTCAATTCCCAGCCCAGATGCCCTCAACGAGGCTGAAAAAACCATGCATTTCGGGTCGGTGTTGAATCGCTTCACAGCCTCCGAGCGCTTTCTGGTATATCCTTTTATTGTGGCAAAATCAATTGCGTTGTCATTCAAAAAAGATTCAACAAGATCCAACATTTTGACATACTGGCTGAACACCACAACTTTCTGGCCTGATCCCAAACTCTCTTCCAATAGTTCAACAAATAGATCCCATTTTCCCGACGAGTACTTCTTGTAATTCTTATTCTCACGTTCCAGTAGCGCTGGGTGATTACAGATCTGCTTGAGATAGTTTAGGACTGCGAAAACGTGCATGTAGGGAACTTTCTGATCAGGGTCCTTGAGAGTCTGCACGAGATCACGGCCTTGATTTTCCACCAGGTCTTTGTAGAAACGCATCTGATCATCGGTCAGTACACAACGACGAATATCCTCTATTTTGGGCGGCAGTTCTTTGAGGACCTGGTCTTTCTTGCGCCTCAAAACGAATGGCTGAATCAGGCGGGAGAGTTTTTCCTTCGCAGACCCATCAGAGGTTTCTTCTATGGGGAAGCGGAAATGTTTCTCAAATTGGGAATCAGACAACAGGTATCCAGGGATTATTATGTCGAACAGCGATTTTAGGTCCATGACGCTGTTTTCTATTGGAGTGCCTGTAAGACCCAACGTGCAGACGGCTTCAAGTGCCTTCACCGCGGCATAGGTTTTTGTGGACTTGTTTTTTACGGCCTGGATTTCATCGAGCACCAGTAGATCGAAACGGAAATCGGCCAGCATTTCTATGTCGCGCAATGCTATGCCGTAAGAGGTTATTATAAGGCTGTGTTCTTCGAAGCCCTCCTGAAAAAAACGGTCTGTGCCGTGGTAGACGTAGGGATCGAGGAATGGGCAGTATTCAAGGACCTTATCCTTCCAGTGACTCAAAACAGTCGTGGGACACACTACAAGGAATCGAATTTTATTCCCATTTTTAGACCTTCTGTTCATTATTCCTGTCATGAGGGCCATGATCTGGTGAGTTTTCCCAAGCCCCATGTCGTCACACAGAAGGCCGGAGAATCCATTTTCGTAAAGAAACCATAGCCATCCATAACCATTCTTTTGATAGCCCCTCAGCTTGCCTTTCATAGCACCTACGGATGGTATCTTGCCCGGCGGTTTGAACATCTCTAGAGACTCGAACCTGTCCTTAACTCTTTCCGACGAAAAACTCTTGTCAAGCCGGTCATGAAGGGCCAGAAAGCGAAGATATTCCGCACATCGGATGTTAAGTAAGTTTTCTTCGGTCAATGCATGGTCGTCGAGACCTTCAACCCATGAGAATTCAGCCGAATTGGTGTCAACCCATTTATTGCCCCTGATGAGAAATTTTTTTCCGCTTTTTTTAGCTTCGTAAATGTCTCTGAGCGAAAGTCGAAAATCTCCGAAGTCGTAGGTAACATAAAGGTGAACGCCTTCCTTGCTCAACTCTTCGTGATGAACTGTGACACGCTGATAATTCTCTATGGTTTTGCGTTCCAAGAGTGCTGTATCTACAAGTATTCCCGGTTCATTTCGAAGGATGTCTCCATTTTCTTCAAGGAAAGTCGTTATCTTGTGAGGCGGTACAATGATTTTTTTCTGGGGAGAAAAGTATTCCGCCGGCAATCCTCCCATGCTCACTGCAATGCGAAAAAATCCCCATTCCGGAAAGAAATAGTACGAGCCGAATAACTGGTGTTCCAGTTCTGTCCTATCCAGGTATCGACTTGTTCGATCAGCTTCGGGATCAGGATTCTCGACAACCGGTGTAATGCAGGGCGACGAGGTCTCGGTTAGATCGATGCGGTAACCTGTATTGACCGGTTTGGAATTTATTAGGAGGTCGTTTCCTACAATTCCTTTTTTCTCAGCCATTTCTATGAAAGTGCCAATATGGGTTCTCGGAGGAACAAATCGCAATATGACCGCGCCGTCTTCATCAAGCGCCTCGACTGTCAACTCCTCCTTGTGTTCGAGAAACCGAAAGTTGAATGTGGCTCCCCTACGGCCGGACACCAAAAATCCAACCTTGGCTATTCGATGCCAGACACTCTCTTCAAGTTGCTGACGACTGGACTTGATTCCCTTCCTGTTAATTTCATCTTCAGCTTCAGAATGTTGCCAAGGTCTCCGTCGCAGCGAGGGCACGTTGGGATCCCTCAGTTTTCGGCCGTAAATACTCTTAAAAAGTGTAGGATCTATATTTCGGCAAATAATGTCAAAGAACTCGTGAAGAAACTCTTCAACCAGACATTCTCCCGGCATAAATGCCATAATTTCGTTACCACTACGGTCTGAGAATGTTATACGCAGCCCTTCTCCACCATGGTTAACTTGAGATCGAAAACCGAGAATAGAATCGCCGAAGTTTCTGAAACCGAACCAACTGATATCGTACCAAAAGCTATCTTGAAAATCCTCACCCAGGGTTCTTAACCTACCCGTTTCCGTGTCCGGTCTAAGAATGTACCTGACAAAGGACACTATGTGGTGGCAGTAAGTGCGAGTACAAGACCTGAAACAGCCACAGGTAGCCCTGGCAAGAACCTTGGTCTCAGGGTCCAGCATGATATGAACATTAACGGATTTACCTGAAGAATCGCAAACAAGACCGAAATAGGATTCCCTTCCAAAATTTATGTGCGAAATTCGCGAACCCTCCGCTAACTGCAGGCCTTTTGCCAAAACTTCTGAATCAAACTGGCTTGTTATCTCTGATGGTAGGTCTGCCCCCCGCTTTGCATTGGAGCCATTTTTCTTGAATTGTATTACCTTTCCAAACACTTAATTCTCCTTTGCATACGCACTCAACCTATAGACCACGGCGCGTGGATACCACAACATTTTGTGGTTGTCAATATTAAATCACAATTTTATATATTATAGCCAATTGATATTTAACATGATATTTATCGTACATTAATTAGCTAAAAAGTTAATTAAACGTTTTGATTTTTATCATTCGCGAAAAAAGCTATAAAACTCCTCATGGTCTTGTATCCACCCCGAAAAGAAGAAGTCCGGGAAACAGCTAAAAGCTTGAGGCGCTTTGTCATTGCTGATAGTATGCTTCTCATGACCTTTTCGGACCCTGGTCCAACACCGTGTGCCTGACCTGGATCCGTGGGATAGGGAACTTCTTAGAGAGTCCTCTTGAAATCACTCATCGCGTTACCGTTTCAGGAATCGGTATTCCGGCTGTATCTAACCGGCTCAAGAAACTATTCGGTATTGCAGGAGGCTGCTGGAGGACATGGTTCGACCGGCTTTGGCCGGCGATTCATGATTCAGTTACGGGGAAACCAAGCATGAAGCCCAAAATCTTGGTGATCGTTGCCGTCCTCATCGCGAGTGCCTGTGGTTTTGCTGCGTGGCATTTCTATAAGAACAACGGACCTTCAAATGAAAAAGTCTTCGTCAGTGGAAACATAGAAGCCATAGAGGTTGATTTGTCGTTCAGGATTTCCGGACAGATCAAAAGTCGTCCTGTCGACGAGGGAGACCGGGTCAATAACGGCCAGGTGGTCGCCACGCTTGATACGGACACACTTGAAGCGCTTAAAGGTGGGGCTCTAGCGGAAGTCGCAAATGCGAGAGCAGTCCTGGATGAACTGGAAGAGGGGACACGTAAAGAGGAGATTGAGATGGCGCGAGCTCAACTCAAAGCCGCTGAGAGTAGAATGAAGAATGCTCGAGATGAATATGAAAGGTATCTCCCGCTGTTCAAAGAAAGAGCTATTTCACCTTCCACTTTCGATATTAGAGATACTGCTCTGAAGGTTGCTGCAGAAGATTATAACAATGCTTTAC
>CAINUH010000346.1 GCA_903853735.1 uncultured Desulfomonile sp.
CTGATATCTTTGTTGGCATCTGGGGTAAAGGATCTGGAGGTCGACAGCGTGGAGGTAATTAGTCACGGGCGTACGCTTGGCTACTGGTCAATCCCGGAAAAAATTCATCCCGAAGCTCCTCGTTGTCATGAGGCACTGTCGTTCAACGAAATCGGCCTGACAATAAAATGGGTCGTGCCAACACATAACAGCCAGAGCTACCAAAAATTTCTGGGGGTAACTTGGTACGCTTTTGTTAAAGAACTTGGAGACAAAGCGGTGAGTCTTGTGACGCAACCGGCTAGACTTGCACAGGCTCAACCCATTACTGTGACAGGTCGAATCTCGCCGGCAGAACCTCATTGACTCCGCTCGCTCACAAGCCAGAGTAAAAACGTGAGGGTTGGAATGGAACTTAGCGCATAAGCTTGACTACTGACTGCTAACCCAGAATAGCATCAATTTGCGTCTGATCTGATTCCATGACATAGGAGATACCCGATACGGAAGCCGCCTCCCGAGTCAATGATACCAAGTCATTTCTATCAATGTACTGCAGAGCAAACTTTCTGGCACCGGCCATAAGTTGTTGCAGCCCTTGTCGCAATCTATCAATGTAAGAATACACACCCATTGCACCCGGCGGTAATTTTCTGAAATCGTCGCCGAATCGTTCTTTCAGTTGTGCCCCCACAGCGAAAAGGGATAGATAACCATCCTGCACGTTCTTGCCAACAAGTTCCATCTTTTCAGCAGTCAGTTTACCGTTGGTTTTTCCTACCATGGCCGCAGTCATAAGACCACGCCCAAGGCAAATTGCTTTGACATGAGGAGCACCAAGAGCAAGAGCTTTGAAAATGTGGTCCTCTAGTGAGAGACCTCCAGCGATTGCCAGCGGAGGAATGTAGGCGCCCTTTGCCTTCAACTTTTCACACATCTGATACGCTAGGCACTCGAGATATACGGTTGGAATTCCCCACTCATTCATCATTCGCCATGGACTCATTCCTGTGCCTCCGCCCGCTCCGTCTATGGTGAGAAGATCTACCTTTGCATCCGAGGAAAATTTGATGGCCCTCGCCAAATCAACCGGTCGGTACGCACCGGTCTTGAGGGTTACATATTTGGCGCCAAGTTTGCGCAAGTGTTCCACGCTCTTGTGAAAACCTTCTTCGGTAACCATGCCTAGCCTTGAATGCCTCTCAAATTCGGTGATTCCTCCACTCTCAAAAGCTTTCCTGGCTGCCGATGTGGTGGGATCGGGCAAGACGATGTAATCGCGTTCCTTAAGCTGCATAGCCCTTTCAAGAGTGCTAAGCTGAACTTCTCCACCGATGTCTTTGGCGCCCTGACCCCACTTAAGCTCAAAAATCTTGACCCCAAGCTTTTCGATAACATACTCAGGTACGCCTAGTTTTGTGTCTTCCACATTAGCCTGTACTATTATTCCGCCCTTGCCCTCGTACCAGCGATTATAGATGTCTATGCGGCGCTCCATTTCAGGCGATTTCACAATGCGACCGTTCTTGAACTCAGCTTGCCTATCCATTCCGCATATGTTTTCACCTGCAATCACTATGACCCCTGAAATTGCCGCCCCTACCGCCATTTCCTCCCAGTTAATCCTGCCTATGTAAGTGGAACCAACAGCTCCTGTAAAAACGGGGAACTCCATCTTGATGCTTCCGTCAACTCCTATAGCCGTCGTACAATCCACTGCCGGGAAAACCGCCTTGTCTGAATCCGCTTCCACCCCAACAGCCCCCACGCATGTGCCTTGAATATTGAAATGGGAAAGATCAACGGGATAATCCTTCTCCGAACCAGCGGTTATTTTACCGTATGGCTGTGGATAAATCGTTTCACGTCCTCTGATTGCAGAGCGGCCGATTTCACACGGACCAGGACAACCGTCCAGACATGTCACACAGATTCCTGATATTGGGGCTGGTTCAACTCTGGTCTTGGTCTTGGTTGCTGCACTACGATTTGGTTTACTGAAAGACATGATTTTCCTCCGCTACTAAAGATACGAGTTATTTTTCCTCTCAAAGGGAACGAACGCCTGCTTGGCCAACGGAAACTCTGAGGCACGGGGTACAGATTAGCTAAACTTAGGCGCCACAAAATTTAATAGCTGTCATTAGCCTTTCTAACAACCTAATAGCGCTTGTTAGTGCGGGTGAATATACAATACACAGGGACCGCCCGCAAGCAGAAAAAAATGAAAATATCTTGAATTATCTCCTGAAATACGTAAGTCCGGACTTATAGCCCCAATGCC
>CAINUH010000347.1 GCA_903853735.1 uncultured Desulfomonile sp.
CTATTGTTCTAACTATTTCAGCCTCAGTAGTAAATTTACCAACGCTAAACCTCAGAGTACCTTTAGCCCATTCCAGGGGGACCGCCATCGCTTCCAAAACGTGCGAAACAGCTATATGATCCGAATGGCAAGCAGCCCCAGCGGAGACGGCAACGTCCAGGCCAATTTCCTCAAGTATCCTGATAGAGTCCACATTTTTGAAAGAAAGATTGAGAGTGTTGGGCAATCGCTTATCGGGGTGTCCGTTAAGCCTCACATGCTGGATGCGAGCGCGTAATCCGTCATGAAGCAGGTCACGCATTTTTTTCAAATGCGAGGCATTCACGTCAAGATCCCTCTGAGCAATCTCACATGCTTTGCCGAGTCCGACGATTTCCAGAACATTTTCTGTGCCCGGCCTCAAACCATTTTCCTGGCCGGCCCCAAACATCAATTTCTGCAATTCCATTCCTCGGCGTACGTACAAAGCCCCTACTCCCTTTGGGGCATACAGCTTGTGGCCCGCGACCGAGAGCATGTCGATGCCCAGTTCATCTACCTTGGCCGAAATCTTTCCAACCGATTGTGCGGCATCCGTATGAACTGCAATATCCCGTTCACGGGCAACCGAGGATACTTCTGCAATCGGTTGAATGGAACCTACTTCGTTGTTTGCGTGCATTATTGTGATTAGAATGGTTTCCGGTTTGACGGCTTCCTGGACCTGGGCGGCACACACTCGGCCATATTGGTCTACAGGCAGATAGGTTACTGAAAAGCCTTTCTTTTCTAAATGTTGGCATACCTGAAGCACCGCCGGATGTTCCACGTTGCTGGTAATGATATGGTTTCCCCTGTCCCGGCGCGCATAGGCTATCCCCAGTATGGCATAGTTGTTAGATTCAGTTCCTCCGCTGGTAAAGAAAATCTCCTGTGGGTCGCAATTTAGGAGAGACGCAACTCGGTGTCTTGAAAGCTCCACTGCCTTTTTCGGGGCGATTCCGAACCAATGGCTGCTGGAAGGATTGCCGAATTCCTCATCCAGGAAAGGACCCATAGCAGCTATGACTTCCGGATCAAGAGGGGTTGTCCCGTTATAATCAAGATAAATGGGCTTTTTCATACAACCACCCGGGAAATTGACGGCAAGGCTATTCCTCTAAGTTCAATCGCAACATCTCAATGGCTGCCAAGATTCGCTTTGCATTTCTATTTACGGCCGGAAACTTTTCCGAAGAATCGTAAAGGCTGCCGGCAATTCTTCGCAACTCTTCCACCTTGGATGCCATTTCCCTTATTGCTTCAAGATCCTGCATGGTTTACCGGTCCTTTTTCTTTCTGAGATCTTTGAATCTTGTTGCCTTCACTTCGTAACGGGGGAGAGTACCATAAGGGTGTATCTGTATATGATACCCCAAGTTGGTTTTGAAGCGTAGTTCTGTTGTTAAGCGTCCTTCCAACTCTTCGACTGTGATCGGAGTGTCTTCGGCCACCTCCACTTTGAGAGTGATTTGATCTATGTCGCCTTTTTTTTCTACAACCACCTCGTATTCGTCGCCCAGACCTGGAATGGATCGAACAACGTCTTCAATTGCAGCAGGAGCCAGAAGTACACCCTTGACTTTCGTTATGTCATCGGCCCTACCGAGAACTCCTCCACGGAGAAGGCTATAGGTTCGACCACAAGCGTAGTGACCTGCCCAAAAGGCCGCAAAAACATTGTATCCGAACGGAATAAATACTCTATCGCGAGGTCTATAACCCTGAGCCCACAGCAATGTTGCCCCGTCGGTCGTCAGTTTACCCAGGAATGGAGTTTGAGTCAAAGTCATTAGACCACGAAGGATCAACTTTTTTGGTAGGGACGAATGCTGCTTGCCGGAGTACCGATATATGGCTGATGCCTAATATGACGGCAGTTGAATGATCAAGTTCTCAGGCATTGGCAATGACTTGCATGAACGACACTTTGGGCTTTCCCTGACTGGC
>CAINUH010000348.1 GCA_903853735.1 uncultured Desulfomonile sp.
TCCAAGAAGCTGTAAAGGATTATGACCGGGCAATCGAGCTTGGAGCGAGCGATGCGGCGGTTTACAACAACCGCTCAGTGGCGTTGGCGAACTTAGGTAAGGTCAACCAGGCGATGGAGGACATTCTCCGGACGATGGAAGTGGTCGAGTCCCCGCGCTCTTCTCTAAAGCCCTCGCCATTTGCCGGAAGCCCATGGTAGCGGGTTGACTCTTTGGCATTAAAACCGAACTTTTTCTCTTCCCAGGCTGGACGTCCCTAGGACTCAGCCATTCCTTGAATAACAGGCGCAGATGGAATCTTGAAGAGGGAATTGCGCACAGACGGTCTAACACACCGACAATCCTCGATCCTATTCCTGGGACTTGAAAGGCGCACTGTTTTGAACAAACCAGTGGTCATTGTTGGGGGAGGGATTGCCGGTCTGACCGTTTCGCACGCTCTTTGTGAAAACGGCTTCCCCAGCGTCGTTGTGGAAAAGAGTAACCACGTAGGCGGTCGAGTCCGTGACTGGGCTTGCATGGCCACTCATAGGTGCCTGAGGTGTTTCTGCTGTGCAGTGGAAGATCTCGCTCATGACGTGACTACGGCATCGAGCGTTGATATTATACTTGGCTCGGAACTTTCCGGAGTTATCAGATGCGGTCAGTCGCTTGAACAGGTTCGAGTTAAATCCCTGGCAAGCGGTCATGAGAAACTGCTGGACGCATCCGCACTTGTCATTGCAACCGGATTCGAGCCTTATAACCCTAAGGAAAAATTATTACTCGGATACGGGCGTTTTGAGGGTGTATTTACTCTTATCGACGTGGACACTTTCCTGCGGGAAGACAAACTCTTCAGATTTACTTCAGGAATTCAGAAGCCTCTGCGGGTAGCCTTCTTCCAGTGTGTCGGTTCCAGGGATAAAACCATTGGAGCGGACTATTGTTCGCAGTACTGCTGTAAAGGTGCGCTGAGGATGGCTTTGAGACTACTCGAAAATAACTCAGACTGGGAGATCACAGTATTCTATATCGATCTTCAAATTGCCGGGAAGCTCGCAGGGTGGCTGCTGAGTGAGGCTAAGGAGCGTGGTATACGCCTGGTCCAGGGCGTTCCCGGAGAAATCGTGGAAGTCGCCGATAATATGTTGCAGGTAACGAGAGAGGATAACGGCTCAAATATAAGAGAAGAATTTCACCGGGTGATTCTGTCGATAGGGCAACGTCCTCCATCGGCAGCGAGTAGGATCGCTTCGTTGTGTGGCGTACATCTGGATGATTTCGGATTTCTTGCTCCGACAAGTTTTTTCGATACCAGCCGGACAAACGTTGCCGGAGTTTACGTGGCAGGGACATGCAGTGGACCAAAGGATATTGAGAACACCATTACACATGCAGGGCAAACCGCCGCGGCCATAATTACCGATCTGAAGAACGAGCCAAGGGTGTGACCATGCACCCACGATACACCGACGTGCCGCACGCTGCTGAAAATTCTCCTTACCCACCTGCTCTCGTGCTAGGTAACGGCCTCTGTGGTGCCATTGCTTCGCGAGCACTTCTCGATCTGGGGTTATCCGTGACATTAGTCAGGACCTCACGGATATCGTCGGCTCTTTTTTGTTCCGCACCTTTTTTCGACTCTGAGCACTATTACCGCCAGTTGCTATCGGTAAAAAACAAGGACTTGGAGATACTGGACGTTGTTGAACACCCTGTTATTCGTCGTGAAGCACCTGGATTGATCGTTTCCTTGGGAAAGGACAAGCAGTCGTTTTTCGGATGCATAATTGTGACATCCCAGGTCTCTCTTAGAAATCAGGAAAAGAATCTGCCTGCCGGTGTCGAACAAATGGGCACGGGAGCATTTTCCGGCCAAGCGGAGATAATCGTTTTTATCCTTGATTACTTACACCGCTCCGATCCGGCCGTCGGGATGGCGGCAATAAAAAAGGCAATAGACAACCAAATGGAGGGAGGCCACTCCTTTGTCCTGTTTCAGCACGCCCCTGTCACCCATATATTCGGTGAGAGCCTCTATGAACGTGCCAGAAGGGCCGGAGTACAGTTTGTCAGGTTTGGGGCCGAACTTCCATCTGTCCGGAAGAAAGAAGAAAATTCTCGGACACCACTGAAGTTTGCCGTGACGGTTCGAGACTCCATCGAGATGGGGGAACAACTGGTAGTTGATTGCAACCGGGTAGTGGTGGTGTCCTCTCCTGATGGGTCTTCGATCCCAAACTGGGCTCTTGACTTTGCGGCTCATGACGTTGACGACGAGGGATTCCTTTTATCCGAGAGTATTCATTGTCACTCCGGACGCTCATTTGCAAACGGCATATTCGCAGTGGGAGAATGCACGGGAAACCTCGATCTCATAAGGGTCATAGAACAGGCGCGGTCTACCGCAGTGAGGGCGAGAGCCTGGATGCGTCGAGCCGCCCAGTTACAGAACGAGAAAACAGTCGCCTCCTCTGAGGAATGCATCCGGTGCCTGACGTGTTATCGCATCTGTCCTCATTCTGCCTTCTCTTTGATTGGAATGCAGTCGAGATCCACGGTTGAAGCATGTGCGTCCTTTTGTGAGCAGTGTGGAATATGCGTTTCCGAATGTCCTCGAATGGCGCTGGACTTGGAATCTTTTCCTGAGCAGCACGTCTCAGCCTTTCTGACAAAGGTCAGGCAAACAAGTCCACCTTTGTCCATGGTATTATATGGGTGTGAGCGCACGGCTGCTCGCCTCGTTGCCAAAATCGAACTCCCCCCTGACATACTCTTTTTCTCTTTTCCGTGCGCTGGTCGTATTTCCGAAGCCATTCTCTGGGCCACCCTGGCATCCGGGGTGAGAGGTGTGTTGGTGCTGGGATGTCATCACGACAACTGCGCGTCGGATTCTGGTACAGACTGGGCTCGAGTGAGGGTTGAGACCGTCCTGGAGAAACTGGCATCTCCCGGCAGCATTCCAATTCAACTCAAATACGCGACTGTTTCGGCTAAGGAGCCGGCCCGCTTCAGAGGCATAGTGGAACAGTTCGCCAATTCTCTGCGCGATGGCGCTGGTGTGAAACCGGCAGAGCGTTGATCATTTTCCTTTTCAGGAGTCAATTATGTCACGGGTAATGGCGGCTTCGGCAGAAAAAATTACATCAGAAATTCTCTCCACTCATGGAGGAGAAAACCTCCTCGCATGTATGACATGCGGGCAGTGTATTTCCAGGTGCTTCCTCACAGCTTGTTACAACGACATGAACCCTAGGAGATTGATCAAAAAGGTTCTTTTGGGTAGGAGCGGAGAAGCAGCCGATTCGGAATTCATTTGGGCGTGTACTCTTTGTGGACGCTGCACTACCGATTGCCCGCAAGAATTGAATATGGATGTAATCGTCAGAAACCTGCGCGCTCTTGCATGCAGTCAGGGTAAAGGACCAAAAAGAATATTGGAGGGA
>CAINUH010000349.1 GCA_903853735.1 uncultured Desulfomonile sp.
TTCACCTACAGTGAGATTGATGGAGTTCCAGTTTTTCACAAGCTCACGGATAATAAGGTAGGCAAGCATCACCACAAAGGCATGACCTTTTGTCCGGGAGGCAAGACGGTGCGTATTCCGGGCCAAAGCGGCCACCGAATATGATTCAAAACGGCCAGTGATTATGATTCAAAGCGGCCACTCATTATGACGCAAAGTGGCCGGGGATTATGATGAAAGCGGCCACCCTCTGAAGCCTGAAACGGTGCTGGATAAATCTTGATAGGAGTTATGGTACACGCCTGTCCTAAAACGGTCGGGAGTGTCTATGGCGAATGTGAGGTTATCCATGAGGAATGTGAAGGAAGTACTGCGTCTGTGCCTGGGCGAGGGGATGTCGGCAAGACAAGCTGCTGAGAGCTGCGGAATCGGAAGAACATCGGCAAGGGAATATGTGGAAAGGGCGAGGAATGCCGGCCTGACCTGGCCCCTGCCCGTAGAACTGGACGAGGCATCGCTTGAGAACATGCTGTTTCCCTCCAGCGTTCCGCTCACGCAGAGAAGGAACATGCCGGCCTTTGATTATATTTACAGGGAGCTGAGAAAGAAGCACACGACCCTGCAGTTGTTGTGGCATGAGTACCGGGAGAACAATCCTGACGGATATCAGTACAGCCAGTTCTGCCTGAGGTACAGGGAATGGGTGAAGACGCTGGACGTGTCGCTCCGGCAGGAACACAGGGCAGGGGAAAAGCTCTTTGTCGATTTTGCAGGAGACACTATCCCCGTTTACGACGAGATGACCGGTGCAAGCGCCCCTGCATATCTTTTCGTGGCGACGATGGGCGCAAGCAACTACACCTATGCGCAGGCCGTCATGCATCAGGACCTCTATTCCTGGATCAGCCTGCACGTCAACGCTTTCCGGTTCCTGGGGGCCGTCCCCCAGATAACGGTTCCGGACAATCTCAAGGCCGGAGTGACGCGTCCCTGCCGGTATGAACCGGACCTCAATCCCACCTACAGGGACATGGCCGCGCACTATGGGACTACGATCATTCCTGCCAGAGTGGGTAAACCGAAAGACAAGGCCAAGGTGGAGTCGGCTGTGCTCATAGCAGAAAGATGGATCATCGCGGCATTGAGGAACCACACGTTCTTCAGCATTGAAGAGCTGAACAAGGCCATCCGGGAAAAACTTACAGAACTGAACGCTAAACCCCTGCAGAAAATGAAGGTCTCACGAAAGGAGCTCTTCGAGAACATTGACAGGCCGGCCATGAAGTCCTTGCCTCAGGCTTCCTACGAATATGCCGAGTGGGAGAGCCACAGGGTGAACATCGACTACCATATCGAAGCGCAGAAGCATTTCTACAGCGTTCCCTATCAGCTTAAAGGCGAACTGGTCGAAACCCGAATAACTACAAGGACAGTGGAGATCTTCTTCAAGGGAAAACGGGTGGCCGCCCATGTAAAGGGATATGTCCCGTTCAAGCACACAACTCTACCTGAGCACATGCCTGAATCCCACCGGCGCTATGTTTCCTGGACTCCCTCCCGCATAGTCGGATGGGCGGAAAAGACCGGGCCGTCCACAGGGACTCTGGTAAAGGAGATCATGGAGAGGAAGACCCATCCCGAACAGGGCTTCAGGTCATGCCTTGGCATCATAAGGCTGGAAAAACATTACGGACAGGACCGGCTCGAGGCTGCGTGCTCAAGAGCCCTGCTCATGAACATCTACTCGTATAAAAGCGTCAAGTCGATCCTTGAGAAAAAGCTGGACGGTAAGGAGCTGTCTTCCGTGAGAGATGCTCCGCCCGTCCTGCACGAGAATATCCGAGGCAACCAATACTTTGCGAAAGGAGAAACGCATGTTGAATGAACAGACAATGGAAAAGCTGTACGCCATGAAGCTTGTGGGAATGGCGGAAGGGATGAAGAGGCAGATGGGAAGCTCCGGCATGGACGGTCTTTCCTTCGAGGAGCGTTTCGGCATGCTGGTCGAGGCTCAGCATCTGCACCAGGAGAACAAAAGGCTGAAGCGTCTTCTGGGAAACGCCAGACTTAAGCTCCAGGCTTCACTGGAGGACATTGACTACCGGACACCAAGGGGCCTGGACAAATCGGTGATGATGAGTCTCGGCTCCTGCGACTGGATAAAGAAGCACCGGAACATAATCATCACCGGCCCGACAGGCGCTGGCAAGACTTTCATCGCCTGCGCTCTGGCTCATAAGGGCTGCAGGGAGGGGTTCGGCGCTCTTTATGCACGATGTCCCAAGCTCTACTATAGTCTTGCCATTGCAAAGGCGGACGGCAGTTATGCAAGGACAGCATCGAAGCTTGCAAAAACTCCGGTCCTCATCCTCGACGACTTCGGCCTTGCAGCCATGATTGACTCTGAAAGGAGAGACCTTCTGGAAATCATCGACGACCGTCATGAATCGGCTTCCACCATAATCACCAGTCAGCTTCCGGTGGAGCATTGGCATGAGGTCATAGGGGACCCGACAATAGCTGACGCCCTTCTGGACAGGCTCGTTCACAACGCCCACAAAATAAAACTTACGGGCAAAGATTCCATGAGAAAGAAAAAGAAGGAGGATTAAATGATTAGCTTTTGCTCGGGCTGTGCAGTAAAGGGCCTTACGGTCCCTTCGGGACTCGCTTCGCTCGCCCTTGACTGCGCCCTCGCTTCAGCTTTCTTCCCTCACAAGAGGGCCTGGCGGCCCTGGATTTTTGTTCAAAAATCAGTACCGCCTTAAAACTGCTTATCTGAAAACGATGCTAACGACATAATGAACGGGGCAAAAACACCATTTGCCCGGAAGGAAAAATAAAGGTAATGAAAATCAAAACCAGCGTCGCCTGACGGCTCCGATCTGAGTGGCCGCTTTCATCATAACAGGTGGCCGTTTTGAATCGGAACTGCTGGCCGCTTTCAATCGGAACAAGTGGCCGTTTTCATCGGAATACGCATACAATGCCTAAAACATTTAGTCCTTATTTTTTTACTCATCCTGAAAGCAACAGTGAAGGCCAGAGGTATACAGGCTCATATTATCGAAGTATATGGAATGCTGCCTGCCTTGCAGCTGGTGAAAGGATTGACGTTTATAGAGGAACGAAAACATCAA
>CAINUH010000350.1 GCA_903853735.1 uncultured Desulfomonile sp.
ATCATGCAGCAATTCGAAATATATTTCCGTGATCTCAACGAGGCCGCGCAATTAAGGCTGTGTGAAAGCTTTTCGACCACCCCAGAAGAAGAAAACTGGGACGTCTTCCCGCTGGCAACATTAGATAGGGAGGCGAGCGATGAACTGTAGAATGTGCATTCTCGCCGATGGCGAAGAAATCTGTGGCGTATATATCCAGCCCCGTAACCGGGAGCCCGCGATTTGCACCAGACCGAAAGGCCACGGCTCCGTTCACGTTGCCTGCAGGGACGGAATGCACGGCATCTATCGTTGGCACCAGACAAAGAGGGATATAATCAAGGAGGCGGCATGAAGTACGCCATTTTCTCTTACGGATATACGCATGATGGCAAGCGTTGTTACCAGATGATGTTTCGTTGTGGCGAGACCATTGATTGCCGACCTCCATACATTAGAGGCAAGATGGATTCTGTTTGGGTCGGGAGGTTAGGCCCACTGCCAAAGACAACGGATCAAACGGCCATCCGTAACCTGGCCGGCATGAAGATTTTACCATTAGCGGAGGGTGGGTCCCAAAACCACAGGAGGTCCGGCTATGGTCTGCCCAAAGTGCAAAGCGGAAATTGATTCAGTACATGTCCTCTCATTGTGCTCTCAGGACTGCTCACTGGACAGTAACACAATCGATAATTGGGGCAGCATAACCGTCCTTGATACTCAAAGCATTGAATGTTCCGTCTGTTATGAAGACATCACTGAATTCGTCAAGCAAGGTTGTTGATCAGGCAACCCTGCATAAACTGTAAAGCCGAGGGACATGATCATGGAAGATGAAACGATAGCAGTGCGGCAGATCATCCAGGCTGAGATCCACAAACAGATTGGACCGCCTGACTCCGAGCGAGCACGTCTTGAGGCAATATACGGTCAGGTATGGGATACGGATGAGCTACGTAACGATTTTACTGTCACGGGGTTCATGGCTCCGTTTGTCGGGGTATCCAGGAGATCGGACAACAAGAAGGGCTCATTGATGTTCCAGCATAATCCGCGGTTCTATTTTTCATGGACGGAGGCAGCCTGATGTATATCTGCGTATCATGCCGAAAAGCAATGGAATAGTGTTGGCGCCGATTTTAATGGACATGGCCGCCGATCGGTTCCGCTGCATTGATTGCGGGACCATGATTCTAGCCACTAACAAGGCTGCCGTTTGACGCCTCATTCTTTTAAGTGTAGAAGGTCGTCATTGAGTGGCCGCTATCTTGCCATAATCGGAGTTCCTATGAAATACGCCTACAGCCTCAAGACGCAACGTATGAAAGAGCCGGACTTCCCGTACAATGGTCAACGACTCACATGTACTGCGGAACTCCTAGACTTTGTCTATAAACTCCAGGACTCTGATGTCGAGAAAATGATCATTGTCTATCTCGATGTGCAGAATACATTGATTGGGATCTTGCCGATTATTGGCACTGTCAATCAGGCGGTAGTATATCCCAGGGAAGTGATGAAACACGCCCTGCTCTGTTCGGCCTCAGGCATGATCATGATTCACAATCACCCGTCCGGCCTCTTGAAACCAAGCGAATGCGACATCAAACTCACAAATAAAATAATCGAAGTTGCTAAGATCCTCGACATCGCTATCCATGACCACATCATCATTGCCGACGAGAAGTATTACAGTTTCCGGGAGGAGGGGCTCCTATGAGGCGCGAACTCATCAAGGCCATGACCATTTCTGCTAAGATTGCCAAACTCAACAGGGAAGCTTCGGATCTGACGGTCGATGCTCAGACAATCCTCGATAAATTGGCCAAGAAGCATTG
>CAINUH010000351.1 GCA_903853735.1 uncultured Desulfomonile sp.
CAACGGTTTCAAGCTGAAGGCCAGCGGTCCTAACACGATTGAATACAAAATAGGTGAGATCTTCGGGGAGATCAGCAACAAGATCTCCAGCGGTTACAACCTGCGTGAAATCATCGACCATATCGACGAGTTACAGTTCCGCTCGCAGACCGAGAAGCACGAACTGTCGGCCCTCTACGAGGAGAAGATCAAGCGCATGGGCAATGCCGGGCGTAACGGCGGAGAGTATTACACGCCTCGCCCACTCATCCGTGCCATCGTACGGATTGTCAAGCCCCGCATCGGTGAGCGCATCTACGACGGCACCTGTGGTTCGGCGGGATTCTTGTGCGAGGCGTTCGATTATCTCAAGGCGAACGAGAACCTCACCACCCAGGACCTCAAGACACTTCAGGACCAGACGTTCTACGGTAAGGAGAAGAAGTCGCTTGCCTACGTGATAGCTATCATGAACATGATCCTGCACGGGATTGAGGCGCCAAATATCCTGCACACGAACACGCTCACAGAGAACCTTTCTGACATTCAACAGAAGGACCGCTTTGATGTGATCCTCGCCAATCCTCCCTTTGGAGGTAAGGAACGCAAGGAGGTCCAGCAGAATTTTCCAATCCGCACCGGTGAGACCGCCTTCCTTTTTCTCCAGCATTTTATTAAGATGCTCAAGGCTGGTGGCCGGGCGGGCGTGGTAATCAAGAACACCTTCCTCTCTAACACCGACAACGCCTCGGTGAGCCTGCGAAAGCTCCTGCTGGAAAGTTGCAACCTCTATACCGTGCTCGATTGCCCCGGAGGCACTTTCCAAGGAGCGGGCGTAAAGACAGTGGTGCTATTCTTCGAGAAGGGTTCGCCGACACGCAAGATCTGATTCTACCAGCTTGACCCCGGCCGTAACCTTGGCAAGACCAACCCGCTCAACGACGACGACCTCACAGAGTTCATCGAACTGCAAAAGACCTTCGCGGATTCCCCTAAGAGTTGGAGCGTAGAAACAACGGGCATCGACCAGGCCAGTTTTGACCTCTCCGTGAAGAACCCGAAAGGCGGGGAGGAAATGAATCATCGCAGTCCTCAGGAAATCATGGACGAGATTGCCGCGCTTGACGCCGAAAGCAGCAAGGTGTTGAAGAACATTAGGTCGCTGCTATGAAGAGCGCGTGGATAAAAGCCAATCTCTCTGATGTGGCCACGGTCCAATCCGGCTCGGGGTTTCCCGAAACATATCAAGACCATGTGGATCAAGGTATCCCTTTCTACAAAGTCAGCGACATGAATATTGCGGGCAATGAGCGAGAAATGGTCTATGAAAACAATACTGTTTCCGAGGATGTAAGAAAAAAATTAGGTGCAAGTATCTTTCCGAAAGGTAGCACCATCTTTCCGAAGATCGGCGGCGCAATCGCTACCAATAAAAAGAGGCTAACGACTCAGAACTGCTGTGCAGATAACAATGTCATGGGGGTTATCCCTAGGAAGGACAAGATCGACAGCGATTTTCTCTTTTATTTCTTCCTTGCTCATGACTTGTCGGAGTTTGCAAATGAAGCACACCTTCCTTCAATAAAAAAGACCACCGTTGAGAGATGGGAAATCAAGTTCCCAGCCCCACTCTCTGAACAGAAGAGGATCGTCGGCATCCTTGACGAAGCGTTTCAGGGAATCGCCACAGCTAAAGCGAACGCCGAAAAGAACCTCCAAAACGCCCGCTCCCTATTTGAAAGCCACATTCAATCCGTCTTTACCCAGCGTGGTGAGGGGTGGGACGTAAGGAAGATTGCTGAAGTTGCGAAACACTCACTTGGCAAGATGCTGGACAAGGCCAAAAACAAGGGAAAGCCGCAGCCATATCTTCGAAACATCAACGTTCGCTGGTTTACCTTCGACCTCTCTAACCTAGCTGAAATGCCGTTCCTTTCGGAAGAGTCGGCCAAATACACAGCGATTAAAGGAGATGTCCTGATTTGCGAAGGAGGGTATCCCGGACGAGCAGCAATCTGGGCCGAAGATTACCCAGTCTATTTCCAGAAAGCTCTCCATCGCGTGCGTTTTCACGAACCGAAACACAACAAATGGTTCCTTTATTATTTGTATGCTCAGGACAAAAGCGGCGAACTGCGACGGTACTTTAGCGGAACAGGCATTCAGCATTTCACTGGTGTGGCGCTAGCCCGGTTGGAGCTTCCATTTCCACCGCTACCAGAATTGCGTCAAGCGGTTGAGAAGTTTGAAGAACTGTCCATCGAAACCCAACGTCACGAATCCATTTATCAGCAAAAGCTCGCTGCGCTTGACGAGTTGAAAAAATCGCTCCTACACCAAGCTTTCAACGGCCAGCTTTAGGAACGCACAATGAACGAAGCCGAAACCAGAGCTGAACATATTGATCCCGCACTGAAGTCGGCTGGCTGGGGTATTGTGGAGGGGAGCCGCATACGTCGCGAGATGATTACACCAGGCCGAATCATTGGCGCAGGGAAACATGGCGAGCCGGAGGTCGCTGATTATGTGCTGATGTACCGCAACCACAAACTGGCGGTCATTGAGGCAAAGGCATGGGAGAAGCCCTACACCGAAGGAGTGGCGCAGGCCAACGCTTATGCCCAGAAACTGGCCGTTCGCTTTGCCTATTCGACAAACGGGCAACAGATTTACTGCGTTGATATGCTCACTGGGCAGGAAGGGGACGTGGCAGAATATCCCTCGCCGATTGAACTCTGGAACCTGACCTTCGTCGAAGCAAACGCATGGCGCGATCGCTTCGCCGCTGTCCCATTCGAGGACAGAGGCGGGTACTTCCTGGGACGCTACTACCAGGACATCGCCATAGAGAGAGTATTGGAGGCTATTGCCGAAGGACAGCAGCGAATCCTACTGACGCTCGCCACTGGCACAGGCAAGCCCTTCATTGCCTTCCAAATCGCCTGGAAACTTTTCCACAGCCGCTGGAACCTTAGTCGTGAACCAAACCGCCGGCCTCGGATCCTATTCCTCGCTGACCGAAACATCCTGGCCGACCAGGCGTATAACGCCTTCTCCGCTTTCCCGGAGGATGCGCTGGTGAGGATTGGTCCGCAGGATATCCGGAAGAAAGGCAGGGTACCGAAGAACGGCAGTCTATTTTTCACGATCTTTCAAACCTTTATGAGTGGACCGCCAAAAGACGGTCAGCCTTCGCCCTATTTCGGTGAATATCCCGCAGATTTCTTTGATTTCATTGTGATAGATGAATGTCATCGCGGTGGGGCTAACGATGAGAGCAATTGGCGAGGTATCCTCGAATATTTCGCGCCGGCGGTGCAACTCGGTCTGACAGCCACACCCAAACGTAAAGACAATGTGGACACCTATGCCTACTTTGGAGAGCCAGTCTACGTCTATTCGCTCAAAGACGGAATCAACGACGGCTTCCTTACGCCGTTCCGGGTGAAGC
>CAINUH010000352.1 GCA_903853735.1 uncultured Desulfomonile sp.
ATTCAGTCACCCGCGGAATTCCGAGGTCCGTTGCTCGAAATCATTAAGACTTTTTAAGTATTGCCCCGCGCAACTGAGGGGTTATTTTTGGGGAGCCATTCGGCTTGACAGCTAGCCTCCCGATCTGTTATGCACCTAAGATTACGCCAACTATTTCTTGAAGCCAATAGGCCTCATTCACGGAACAGACGAGTTGGGGCCAGGCAATATTCCTTGTTAGTGGCGATTGCCGTCTGGGACGTGAGCCGCCCGGTGCCCGAGTGTCGTTTAGAGAGGGCTAAGCGCCGGAGGTGGGAAGGCTTGTCTTTTAGTCACTCGGAATCGTTAGTTTTGACTTCTGATAGTTAAGGGGGTTTGAGAATGTCCTTGAACTTTGATCTTCCCAAGGATGCAGAACTCACTAGGAAGGTGGTCCGAGAGTTCGCGGAAAAGGAAATCGCGCCTGTCGCACAGGACTTGGATGACAGGGAAGAATTCTCTTACGACTTGACCCGAAAAATGGGCGAACTGGATTTCTTCGGTCCTTTCGTTTCTGAGGAATACGGCGGCAGCGATGTGGGTTACCTCAACTACATAATTATTGTGGAGGAGATAGCTAGGATAGATGGCTCTCAGGCTGCGACCATCGCAGCGGGCAATTCACTGGGAATAGCTCCCATCTTTTACTTCGGCACGGATGAGCAAAAGAAGAAATGGCTCCCGGATCTTTGCAAAGGCAAGATCATGGCATCCTTCGGATTAACTGAACCTGATGCCGGGTCTGACGCCGGTGCATCGCGAACAACGGCAGTGCTGGATGGCAACGAGTGGGTCATCAACGGAAGCAAGATATTCATAACCAACTCGACTACAGACATGAGTGCAGTCTGCGTAGTTCAATGCGTAACAGACACAACGGACTCCGGCAAACCGGAAATAAGCTGCATACTCGTAGAGAACGGCACACGGGGATTCATCACTGAGACCATGCACAATAAGATGTGCTGGCGTGCGTCCAACACGGGTCAGCTTACGTTTCAAGACTGCCGTGTCCCTAGAGAAAACCTTCTTGGCGCCAGAGGAGAGGGGTTTCATCAGATGCTCAAAACCCTTGATGGCGGGAGGTTGTCGATCGGAGCCATGGGCCTTGGAGGCGGTCAGGGCTCGTACGAACTGGCTTTGGACTATTCCAAGAAAAGAAAGCAGTTTGGCAGACCGATAGGAGCCTTCCAGGTGAATGCGTTCAAACTGGCGGACATGGCGACAGAACTTGAAATGGCCCGCCTGCTTTTGTACAAGGCGTGTTGGCTCATGGACAACAGGAGATTGACCCCGATATACAGTGCAATGGCCAAGCTGGTGTGTTCAGAGACCTATTATCGGGCAGCGAACCATGCAGTGCAGATTCATGGTGGATATGGACTCATGAAAGATTATTCGGTGGAACGGCATTACAGAAATCAGAAACTGCTCGATATAGGCGAAGGTACTTCTGAGGTCCAGAGAATTGTAATTGCAAGGAATATTGGGGCCCCGGGCCGGTCAATGTAGTTGACCGTAAAACGGTCCTTTATTTGGCTCAAATGCCGTACTCAATTAATAACTCTGAAAGGACAAGTTATGGATCAAGATAAGAAGGCGGCTTCTTACGAATCATTTCGTGAAGCAGCAGAGGAGTACGGGAGTGAAAGAGGTCACGATCTGCTTACCGATCCTGATGCGTTGGCCGAAGCCAAAGACACGGCGGAGAGAGAGAGTGCCGTCAGTCACGGGCAAAAACTTCGTGCAACTCGACAAGAGCGGGGGTTCACTTTAGAAGAACTTGCAGCAACGACAGGGATAGACGCAGACGTCCTGGCCCACTTAGAAGCCGGCGAAACCTTCCTACCGCTGGGACAAATCATCAAACTTAGCAAGGCGCTCGCGCTTAAGATGGCCGATTTCATAGCCACGGGAGAGGAGCCATTCACCATCGTCAGGTCTAATCAGCGCCGAAGTTTTGCCCGCTTCGGAGAATCCGAGCAAGCTGATCATGGTTATGAGTATGAATCGTTAGCCCCAAACAAGAAAGACCGTGCCATGGAACCTTTCATAGTAACCCTGCATCCGGCTGCTGTTGATGAACCATCGTCCCATGATGGGCAGGAGTTTATCTACGTCTTGGAAGGTGAAATGGAAGTTACCGTAAACGATCATCGTGATGTCCTTAAGCCGGGTGACGCAGTCTACTACGATTCCACATGCACCCATCTCGTGAAGGCTAAGGGAGACAAGCCTGCAAAAATTCTGGCTGTGCTGACTAGTTGATAGGCGGCCGATATCACCAAGAGGTTGTTGTCAATGACCATTCTCGAGCCTGCCGATGTTCCAATCTTCGGCATCCCTTCCCCAGTTCTGGCTCTCGTCATACTTCTATCAGCGATGTCCCTGTTTTCCTACATCATGTTTCGCAGGCTGGATCCGTTAAGAAAACTCATGCCGGATCCGCGCTTCTCAGACCTTTGGAAGCGAATTCGGCTCGCGATTGTATATGGCTTCGGTCAGTACAGGCAGCCACGATACCTGGGAGCCGGCATCCTTCACATATTGCTTTTCGCCGGGTTCATGATCCTATCCCTCAGATCGCTTACTCTTATTGGCCGAGGCTTCTCTTCTCAGTTCCATTTGCCTTTCCTCACCGGATCCGCAGCATTATCGTACGAAGTTCTAAAAGACTACACGGTTCTAGTGGTTCTGGGGGTCTGTATAATAGCTATGATCCGCAGGGCCGTGTTTCACCCGGCCAGATACGACCATCCTGGAGTTGAAGGCCATGGAAAAGAAGCCTACGTAATCCTGGGGCTTGTCGCTGCGTTGATGGTAACGGACATGGCATTCGACGGCAGCGCCCTGAAAGGCGAAGGGGCTTCAGGGAAATGTTGCTTGTTTCCGGCTGCAAGTTTGGCTGCTTTTTTCATGCCTTCCGCGAGCCAATCCGTTTTGAACTTTCTCCATGTTACCGGCTATTGGTGTCATATAATTGTATTTTTCTCCTTGCTGAACTATCTTCCGGTCTCAAAACATTTTCATGTGATTACAGCCATCCCGAATGTGTTCTTTGCCAACTTGAGCAAAGGAGGGATCAAACCGGTCCGTTGGGGTGTAACAGACTGGATGGAACTGGAAGAGATAGGCGTGAGCAGGTTTCAGGGATTCACGTGGAAGGACGTCCTCGATTTTTATTCATGTGCCGATTGTGGGCGATGCACCGACAACTGCCCTGCCAATGCGGTAGGTCGGGACCTCTCCCCGAAGATGATCAGCATTAAGGCCAGAGATTACGCCTACAAATATTTTCCCATCTTCGGCTCCCCGCCGGACCCCGGGGAAAACCAATTTACCGGTCACATTATAACGGAAAATGAAATCTGGGCTTGTACCACCTGTGGGGCTTGCGAGGAGGAGTGCCCAATATTCATAAAATATATCGACAAGATAGTGGACATGAGGCGCTACCTTCTTGACCAAGGCAAGATACCCAAGTCTCTCCAAAAACCCATGCAGCAAATCAAGAAAAAAGGCAACGCATACGGTGGAACTAAGGGGAAAAGGGCTGCCTGGGCAAAAGATGCGGAGGGAGTGGATGTCAAGGAACTCAAGGAAGGTGATCATGCTGATCTACTCTTCTTCGTGGACAGTTGCGGGTCTTTTGATCCTCGCATACAGGAAATCTCGAAATCATTTGCGAGAATACTGACCCGGACCTCGACTAATTTCGGCATTCTGGG
>CAINUH010000353.1 GCA_903853735.1 uncultured Desulfomonile sp.
AATGAGTTACAGTCACTTTGATCTGGTTCGCCATCGGTAGTACCCCCTTCTGTTAGCGGGTATTCTACAGGGCGAACCCCTTTCTCAAAGTGGCTGGTTTTGAACCGTTCCTCCGTGGCTGGTTTTAACCGACCGCTGACACTCTTCCCGCCCGCGCCGCCCGTAGTGGTCTATTTTTGGTGCAGTTTTGGCTCAAATACGTTGCGCCTATGCCAGCGGGGGTTGTGGGCTTCCGATGCCTGCATTAAAGGCGAAACCCTCCGTTTTTTTTCTGCTATTTTTCTGCGGTATTTCTAACAGTCGCTAGGACATATCGGCTGATCTGTTCAGGGATGCTCATACTGCCCCTTCTTTCAGCAGATTGCCGTACATTCTCAACCTCGCTTCCAGAATCAGCTTGTCCGGCATCTTCGTCAGATACTCGGCCACTTTCATCTTGTGTGGTCCGTGCCGCAACAATAGCTCGACGTGTTGACGGCGCTTGGAGGTGCAGAGAATCAGCCCCACCGGCTCGTTCTCACCCCTCCGCCATTCATGCTCCTTCAACCACGCGAGGTAGAGGTCCATTTGGCCTTTATCGGCCGCGGTAAAGGTACCGATCTTCAATTCTATTGCAACAAGGCAATTCAGGCTGCGATGGAAGAAGAGCAAATCCAGGAAGTAATCGTCATCGTCAATCCGCATAGGATACTGTCGCTTAATAAAACAGAAATCGGTCCCAAGTTCGGAAAGGAATTGCTCCAGGTTCCGAATGATGGCGGCCTCAAGATCCTTTTCGGAGTAAGAATCTTTCAGTCCCAGGAAGTCGAGAACGTAGGGATCCTTGAACACATCATCATAACGGACAATCTCAACCGGCCCTTTCTGCTTCTCCCTTATCACCAATTGCCGGGAGTCCTTGGAAAGCGCCACGCGCTCGAACAGTCCGCGGTCAATCTGCCGCCGCAGTTCGCGCACCGACCAGCGTTGGTTAGCCACCTGTTCAAAATAGAACATGCGCCGGACTGAATCGCCCTGACTCAAAAGCAGCCGATAGTGCGACCAACCCAGGCGGTAATGTTTCTGGAAATCAATACGGATACGCTCACAAGATTCGGCAGACACCGTCTGCCGTTTTCTCTCTTCGTCCAATTCGGCAGACGGCGTCTGCCGAATCTCAAACATGTCATGAAATCGCCTCATATCCCTTAGATTATGAATGGAGTACCCTGAACCAAAGTCCCTTGTCAACATCGTCGCCAGGCGTTCCATCAAGAGATCCCCATATCCAGCTCGCTTCTCATCCTTTTGGATATCCTGAGTAATCACCCGCCCAATGTTCCAGTACAAATTCACGAGTGCCAGATTGGCCGAAGCCGCGACATGACTTCGGGCGGACTCAATCAGGTTCCGTATCTCCGCCGCCACTCCGGCGACAGCGGACAAATAAGTACTACCTTGCGCAAGGCTGTTTCTTTTTCCCACTGTCATCGTCTATTTGTCCTCCTCAAAATCGCATTTCTCAAGGAGATCACGCGGAATCTTCCTGATCTCAATATTGTCCGGAATATTCAGCCTGCTAACGCGCCGGGTGCAGTAGATCACAAGGGACTGGTTTTTATCAATGTCTTCGCCAAGT
>CAINUH010000354.1 GCA_903853735.1 uncultured Desulfomonile sp.
CGTTGAGAGTCTGAAACGACTAAATGTAGGGCACCTCGTTCCTGAAGTTCAGTCAAATCTGGCCTACGCGATTCCGTTTGCTGAGTCGGTACATGATGTGGCGTCGTTTCCGGGACGCATCATCCGGATGGTAAATACCGTGGCTACTCTGGCCGGTGCACGCTTCGGGGCCTCGAGACAGATTCATCATCTCGTGCTGGCGGCCATGGAATATGACCAGGATCGACGCGCCGCAATGACTATTGTTTATTCAGAAGCACTGGTAAACAGAATCAAGGGACTAGGCTACACGGTAGCTGAATTCGACCGTAGCCGAACGCCGCCCGATCTTGAGCAAGAGGAGGGAAGCACTTTGGCCCGGGGAGTTAAGGATGTTATGGAAGAATTGGGCCTAGTACCAGACGCAGTTTTCGACCGTGGCGCAGTCGGAAAAGTACCTCTTATACGGCTTTTCGCCAGAGACCCTGCTTCCATTGTAAATCTGATCGCCAAACTTTGACCGCCCTTAGAAGTAAGACGGCAGGACCGCATGGCATTGCCGGCCCGGAGTGCAATTTGATTTGAATTGAGCAACTGCTGTCAGGATTCTATGTGGCGCTCTACTAACCACGCAAGGTGTTCCATTGCGGCCATCTCTCGTTGATCATCACCAGCGCACAGTCGATTACCTCCGGGTCTCAATCACAGACCTGTGCAACTTGAGATGCGTCTACTGCCGACCACCGGAAGGTGTAAAGCTGGTTTCACACAATGACATCCTCAGGTACGAGGAAATTCTTGCCATAATCCGTGCCGCCAAAGACCTGGGAATTAGAAAAATACGTATTACCGGAGGTGAACCGCTTGTAAGGCGCGGTGCAGTGGAATTTATCCGTCAGCTTGTCAGTCTTAAGGGAATTGAGGATGTGGGACTTACTACAAATGGCGTCCTGTTGTCTTCCATGGCCCAGGAACTTGTGGATGCGGGACTAAAGCGCATTAATGTAAGCCTGGATTCTCTGAGGACGGACACGTTCAAACACATAACGGGGAGAGATTACCTTGCAGAAGTCGTTTCAGGCATCGATGAAGCGATAAAGGTGGGGCTGACTCCTGTCAAAATAAACATGGTTCTCCTTGACGGCATCAATGAACAGGACGTCCCGGATTTCGCTCGGCTCACACTGGATAAGCCCTTGGACGTCAGGTTTATCGAGCGAATGCCTTTCGGTTCGCAAACCCTTCCGAATTCTCCCGATTCTTTTAGTGCTCGCAAGGCTATGGAGATTATCTCCAAGAAAGTCGGGAAATTGGATCCGGTTGATCGTGAACCATTGGATGGGCCGGCTACCATGTTTAGACTGGCCGGGGCTTCAGGACGTATAGGAATCATTGATCCAGTCACCGGCCACTTTTGCGGAACGTGCAATCGGCTGAGATTGACCGCACGAGGCACCCTTCGCCCTTGCCTGCTGAGCCCCCAGGAAATAGATGTCAAGTCTGCGCTCAGACGAGGGGCTTCCCAGGAGGCGTTGGCGCGGATCTTCAGGGCCGCCGTGCTCGCAAAACCCGTGGGTGGTGTTTGCAGACATACGGCAATGAACGATAACATGAACGCGATCGGTGGGTAAAGATTGTCTCCAGCAATTGGAATACGGCCGAATCGGCCTGAACTCCGGCCTTTTAATTCGGCGGGGGCCGACATCTCCCAGTCACCTCTTTCCGTAATAGTGGTCAACAGAAACACTTCCGACCTGCTTCTTGAATGCCTGGACCACATATTCCGTTCATCGCTAAACGAAACCCCGGCGGTCTTTGTTGTGGATAACGGCTCCAGCGACGACTCCGTAGTCCGAGTGCGGGAAACTTACGGAAATGTAACTGTAATAGAAGCGGGAAAGAATCTGGGCTTTGCCCAAGCGAACAATCTTGCAATAGCGCAATCAGGACACAGCGAATTCATGCTCATAGTTAATACCGATGCTTTTCTTGAAAAAGACTGCGCCGCCCTACTGGTGAATTTGATGCGTGCAGAGCCCCGAGCGGGCATGGCAGGGCCCCAATTGCTAAACCCTGATGGGAGCCAACAGACCTCATACGAGGCTATCCCTACTCTTTCAACGGAAACCCTTAACCGCAGTCTTCTCAAGAGGCTGTTCCCCAGGCGATTCCCTGGCAAGAATCGGCGTCTTTCCGAACCTGCGACTGTCGAAGCTCTCATTGGAGCGGTAATGATCATGAGAAGAAAAGCCGTGAACCAGTTAGGGAGTTTTGACGAAGACTTTTTTTTCTTTCTGGAGGAGACGGATCTCGCGCTAAGAATGAGCAAGGCCGGGTGGACTGTCCTGCACCACCCCCAGGCCCGGGCCGTGCATTTGCAGGGGGCGACCGCTAAAACACATGGGGCGGCAGCACGTATAGAATTTTACCGATCACGGTATGTTTTCTTTCGTAAACATTATGGTTTGTTTTCTACTTTTCTCCTGAAATCTGTTCAGACTGCCAACCTCGTTCTGAACGTGTTGGTCCTGGGGGCGGGCGTTCTAATAACTGTCGGAAGGTCTCAGAAATTGCTGGGAAAATTCAGAATCAGGGCTGAGTTGTGCAAATGGCACCTGCAAGGATGCCCAATAGGTCCCGGGCTGCCGAGAAATTGATAACGCTGCTGGGGAAGCATGTTTTTTGTCAGGTGTTATCTTCGTTCCACCGAGCATGGTAACGACTGGTGTGGACTGCGGGTTTGTCCTTGACCTAAATAGCGCTTTCCTGCATTATCACTTCTGCCTGTGCCATCCGATTTGGCCTTCAGGTCCTTGAAATTCATGGGTCATACGGGGCAGGGAAAATTGATTTCTACGGAATTTCTTTATTGTGTAAAATGAGTTCCCGACAGACGGAGGACAAATAGTGGCTGATAATCCGGACTACAGAGTTTTTAATGAAGTTAGCTATGGCCTTTACGTAGTAACCTCAATCATGGGCGGTCGAATGAATGGGCAAATAGTCAACACTGTCCTGCAAGTGACCTCATCGCCGCCTCGATTCGCCGTAATCCTCAATAGAAACAACCTGACCTACGAGTTCATTTCCGAGAGTTTGGTATTCGGGGTATCAATTCTCAGCCAAGACGCACCCTTGACATTCGTTGGGCTATTCGGATTTAGGACAGGTCGAGACGTGGACAAGCTGTCTCAGGTCAACTGGATGAAGGGAGTAACAGGCTGCCCGATTATCACGGATTATGCGCTCGGATGCATGGAGATACGTGTGCAAAGTCACATGGACGTGGGCACCCACACCATTTTCGTCGGGGATGTTGTTGATGCTCGTTCCTTAGGTTCCGGCCGCCCAATGACTTATGAATTCTATCACACGCACCTTAAAGGCAAGACGGCAAAGAACGCTCCCACCTACAATCCTGCCGCCAAATAGTGACGCCGGCTATTACATGGAGGGTCTTAATCGAGAATGAACGCCCAGGCGCCTGCCAGAACGATTCCACTCTTGGATTTAAGGACACAATTTGCGTCAATAAAGGACGAAGTGGTCAATGCCATTGACGGTGTCTTGAAGAGCCAATACTTCATTCTCGGTCCGGAGGTGGAAGCGCTCGAGAACGAAATTGCACATTATTGCGGTTGCCGATATGCTATCGGCGTTTCATCCGGTACTGACGCCCTACTGGCGTCGCTGATGGCCCTGGGCATTTCTGCAGGGGACGAAGTAATCACCACTCCTTTTAGTTTCTTTGCGACCGTTGGTTCGGTATTGCGATTGGGATCACGAGTCGTTTTTGC
>CAINUH010000355.1 GCA_903853735.1 uncultured Desulfomonile sp.
GTCCGGGGTTGATGAAAGAACTCGACGCGTGGTCCAAACAGGGACTTCGCCTCGATCGCCATTACTCAGGCTCCAACTGTTCGCATTTGGGATTGTTTTCCCTGTTCTACGGCAGATCTCCTCTCGGATATCACCAAACCTTGGATCGCAAAATCCCTGCTCAGATGCTTGAGTCCCTGCGGAGATCCGGTTACGAGATCACCTTGCTGACATCCGGTGAGATGAAGGGGTTTCGCAGACTCGAGCATTTTATCAACGACAGGTCTTGTGACAACGTTTATGCGGAAGGTGAGTTCACCCTCAAGGGCATGAAGGAATGGCCTGATTCTGATCGGAGGAAGCTGGACCACGTCGCGAGAATTGTCAATAGGTTTCAGGACAGACCACAATTTGTGGTATTTTACCTCGTTTCGTCGCATTACAGATACGCGTTTCCCCCTGAATTCGAGATCTACAAAGAGTACCCAAGCATTTGGGAATTTCTCAATCCAAGAGCGCAAATTCAAAACCATCTGAACCGGTATGCAAACGCTGCTCTGTTTCTGGAGCACGAGGTGATGAAGTTGGTACGCTCTGTGGATCCGAGTCGTAACATCATAATGATTACCGGTGATCATGGCGAATCGATGGGAGAGGATGGGGTATTTACTCACGGCAGCCGAATGTCCGAAATCCAGATGCGAGTCCCGTTCCTCATGGTTGGACCGGGCGTCGAACCCCGGACAATGAATTCCGCCACTGTACACTTCGACATTCTGCCCACCCTTTTGCACGTCCTGGCCGGGAAGAGTATACCCATACTCAACTGTCACGGAAGAGATCTGATCTCAGACCCGTCACCGGCCGATGAAGTCGCGGTAGTGCCGGCCAATGGACCAGATTGGGACGGTATGATGATTATCCGTGGCGACAAGCGAATGATTTTCAGAACCGTTGCTGCGTCGGGTCAGGCTCCGGAAATGAAATTTGACGGTCTGGCCGATGAATCCGGACAATATGAATTGAAGGTTAGACGACGGGTCCGGCACGCAGGGGGAGCAAACCGGTAGCTGACCCATGCGGGCCGCAGCCAAGGCTCCCCCCCTATTGCGAATATCGAAGTTCCCATGAGATTCAGGTAATATAGCAGTTCACGCGGTGCTCCTTACTATACGCGTCCCTATGGTTCCCAGCAATAACGCCGGCACACAGGCCGCCGCTACTTGTCAGGCCGCGCTCGGCGAAGCAATCCAGCCGGAAGTTTTTGCAATTACTATATAGCCTTACCAAAAAATTGCGGAATTCCCGGTTCAGCCATATCGTTATAAAGTTTCATGATATCAGACGCTAGACTCTGCCTGCAGTTGAATAGCTTCGCTCAGATCTTTTGCGTTGAAGGGTTTTGAGACGTATCCATCCATACCGGCTTCGAGACATCGTTCTCGGTCGCCTTTCAATGCATGGGCTGTCATGGCCACGATGGGGATGTGCTCGCCCGTGGTCTTTTCTCGTTCCCTTATTGCTCTCGTGGTTTGCAGTCCATCCATTTCCGGCATCTGAACGTCCATGAGTATCAGATCGAACCGCTCTTTCTCCAGTGAAGACAGGGCTTCCTTCCCATTTTCGGCTACCCGGACCTTGTGCCCCAGGTTTTCAAGCATACGGACCGCCAGCTTTCGATTGATGGGATTATCTTCGGCCAATAAGACATGAAGTCGCTTCCTGTCCTCCCTGAGCGTGTGGCGGGTTATGAGGACCTTTTCAGCCAGGTCTGAAGGCGTCCGAGACAAGACGCCGGCAATTGCATCAAGAAGGTCGGTCTGTTTGACGGGCTTTATCAAGTATCCAGAGACGCCCAACTCCTGGCAAAGAACGGCGTCTCCTCGCTGGCCTCCGGACGTTAGCATCACTATGGTCGGCAATGACAGTTCATGTTCGAGGTTAATTTTTTGCACCAACTGAAATCCGTCCATTCCCGGCATCACGTAATCGACCAGCGCCAGGGAAAATGGTTTTCCCTCCTCCTTGGCTTTGACCAATAGATCCAGTCCGGCGTGTCCGGAATCCGCCTCTGCCGGGGCCATTCCCGCTGCGGCCAAAGTGTGTACCAATATGGACCTGTTCACGGCGTTGTCGTCAACTACAAGCACTCTGACGTCTTTCAGGTTTTCCTTTTCTTTAGGAATACGCCGTGACTGAGGTACGGACGAGATCTGCATACGAACCGTAAAGTTGAAAATGCTCCCTTCCCCAAGTTTACTGACAA
>CAINUH010000356.1 GCA_903853735.1 uncultured Desulfomonile sp.
ACGATAACTATCGTTTGTGCTGATTTGAGGCCACTTCTCGGAAGCGGCAACATCCCGCTGGGCCAGTGCAGTTTGAATATCCCAGGCACCGGCTGCAAGGCTTGGATTGTTTCTCCTGGCAACTTCAATGCATTGGTCCAAATTCAAAAGTCTTTGGGTCGGGTTTGAAGAAACGGGTCTCGCGGGAAGAGACGCTGCCGGTACCGCTGCAGGGGCAACTGCAACCCTTTGCTGAAATAGAGTTGGAATCCCGATGCAACCGGATGATAACATCACGAGCAATGTTACAATGGCAGGCCACGCAGCTTTCATATACCCTCCCAAACACTGGAACATCAACCACCCGTAACTTTTTTCAATTCACCGAAGTAAGTAGCTCGGTCTTTGATCGTTCCAGAGAGGCAGAGACAAACCTCTTTCGATCTTCAATATAGTTCCATCAGAGAAAACGAATCGTCGAGCGCGCACCCTATCACTTTGCACAGGAACCTGTCATGGGAAAAACATTCGCAAAAAAGCACGCGGCTGACTCTGCCAATGCGCCAGGAAAGGGTGAAATCACAACAGTTGGGTGCCTTGCCCAAAACTCATCGTCCTGCGAGGATGAAAAGATGAGCAAGCCGAACAAAGAAAAGGCCAAACCCCCTCATACGGGCGAACATGAAAAAATTAGGCGATTATGCGAGGGCATAATCGCCCTGGTAACCATCTTGGCCCCATTGAGGCAAAACTCTATCAGTATCAGTAATAGCCGCTGGAAGAGCTGCTGGCCGGCCAGTACCACCTACTACTTGAAGAACTGGACGGAGAGTAGTAATACCCGCTGCTGCTGGAGGCATTATAGTAGCCGCTGCTGCTGGATGAACTTGAAGGCCAGTAATATCCGCTGCTGGATGAGTTCTGTATAGTTAGCGCTACGGAGTGCAAGACCTGACTTCGCTCCGGGAGAATACCGGAAACGAAGTCAAGCTTGGTTAATCGTTTGAATGCTAGATGGTTTTAATTTGCGGTTGCTGCTGCACGATCCTCTTTGGTCATATTGGCTAGTCGTGCGACTTCTCTCGTGTCCAAGGCAAGCCCCTCGGCTATCCGCTTGCCATAATCCGGATCAGCCTTGAAAAACAGGGCAGTCTGCCTGAGTTGGATTCGCCTCTGTGCTCCACCCAGGTGACCGACGATATTATTGATAAGGTTCTTCTTGTCCTGATCGGTCATGACTTTGCGGTAAAGGTTGCCTGCCTGAACAAAGTCGTCATTGGCGTGCTGGTAGGCGTGACGTCCGGCGTGCCCTTGGACCTCGAAGGTTGGTTCGGTCGCCTCATGATCAGGAGCGACACCGCCGAAGCTGTTCGGCCAATAATTGCGGCTGATTCCCCCGTTGGCATCAGTCCGCATAAAACCATCGCGCTGATAGCTCTTCTCCGGTGCACACTTGGGCGCATTGACAGGGATCAGGTGATAGTTCGGCCCCAGTCTATGTATATGGGTGTCATGGTAGGAGAAAACCCTTGCTTGGAGCATCTTGTCCGGTGAGATTGTAATGCCCGGCACTACGTTCCCCGGGCAAAACGCTGCCTGCTCCACTTCTGCAAAGTAATTGGCAGGGTTACGGTTCAGTACCAATTTGCCGATCGTAATGGGCGGAACTTCGGTATGCGGCCATACTTTTGTGATATCAAAGATATCCCATGGGAAGTTCTTCTCTTGCTCCGGCACGAGGATTTGCATCTCCAGAGTCCACGAGGGAAATTCGTCTCGCTCTATAGCCTCGTACAAGTCTCGTGTGGCATGATCGGGGTCTGCTCCGGATAGCTGCCGAGCGTCCTCACGAGTCAGGTTCTTGATACCCTGATCTGTCTTGAAGTGGTATTGCACCCAGCAATACTCACCCTTGGAGTTGTACCATTTAAAAGTGTGGCTGCTGTATCCGTTCATATGACGATATGTTGCGGGTGTGCCCCTGTCGGAGAAGAGGATCGTTACCTGGTGAATCGACTCTGGAGTAAGAGAGAGGAAGTCCCAGAACATGTTTGGATCCTTGCAGTTCGAGGCCGGGTTGCGCTTCTGCGTGTGAATGAAGTCGGGAAACTTGAGCGGATCGCGAATGAAAAAAACCGGAGTGTTGTTGCCCACCAGGTCATAGTTGCCCTCCTCGGTGTAGAACTTCATGGCGAAACCGCGCGGGTCGCGCTCCGCGTCCGCTGATCCCTTCTCTCCCCCAACAGTGGAAAAACGCACGAACACTTCGGTCTTCTTGCCAATCTCCGAGAGGAATTTAGCCTTGGTGTATTTTGTCACGTCGGCTGTGACCTCAAAGTACCCGTATGCTCCTGCCCCTTTGGCGTGAACCACGCGCTCAGGGATACGCTCACGATCGAAATGGGCTAGCTTCTCAAGCAGGTGGACGTCCTGCATAAGCACCGGGCCTCGAATCCCCGCTGTCATGCTATTTTGATCGTCACCTACGGGAATGCCGAAAGCGGTCGTCAAACTATCGCCTGGCTTTGACATGATTTGCCTCCTTTTTTTGTGATGCTTTGGGAAAGGGAACCGGAGGTTCCAGGATTAACGTGGTTGAAAGTGACCCCAAAGATAGTAAAGATTCCTACTTCGTAATATTTCTGATATAATAACCAACATAAAACACTAACGCCTATCATCCAACATTCTATTCCTGCGTCTCTTTGTGGTTAACTAATTCATCTTCAACAGGAAAGCTTTTATCGGTATTGGCTCAGCTTGTCTTCCAACTGAATGTTGGACGGCTCAATGAGAATTGATCCGTCGGGAAAAACAATAACCGGTATGATCACCTTGCCTCCATTCGTCTTCTCTACGA
>CAINUH010000357.1 GCA_903853735.1 uncultured Desulfomonile sp.
TCATGCTTGGTTATCGCATCTTTGATATTGTACGACTTAGCAGAAACGTTTTGGAGCATGGCTGCAATCCGTGTCCTTCACGGTGCAGCGTACGTGGTCTTGGCCACCGCCGTATTGAGCCGAATTGTAGACTTCATACCGCAGGAAAAGAGCGGACAGGCTTTCGGATTATTATCAGTTGTAACGCTCCTGCCATACGCCGTAATTCCCCCTTTGCTGGGTGCCCTGACCAAATGGACCGGTGGGTTCGACCGAGTCCTGGATCTTTCTGCTCTGGCTATGGTCCCTATCTTTCCCATGCTCACCTTGCTCGATGACTCGCCGGTGTCGATCTCTCACGGGGCAGGAGAACCGCGCACCCGGAGAGATCTTGTGGAAAATTTCAAAGACTATCGCGTGTTACTGATGCTCTTTCTCTCTCTGGTGGTGTGGACCGCGTTTACGCCGGTCTTTTTCTTCCTGCAAGGCTATGGATCAAAGATCGGCATATCGAACCCCGGTTGGTTTCTGACTCTATCCACTTTCACAGAGATTATGGTTAGACTTTCGGTTGGACACATCTTCGACAAACTTGATAAATCAAAGCTATTGGTCTTTTCACTGATGTGGCTCGCCGTCGGTTATTGGGGCCTGATATATGCTTCGTGGCCCACGGCGTTTTACGCTATGGGCCTTTGGTTAGGTATCGGATGGGGCGTGGCCATGCCGGTTTTGAGCGCCGCATTGTTCGACCTCTCACAACCCCAATTGCGGGCCTTGAACACCAACCTGGGTATGGAGATGTTTCAAGGCGGTTTTTTTCTGGGGCCTTTAGTGGGTGGAGCCATTCTGTTGCAGTGGGGCTATACGGCTCTATACTTGGGATGTGCTGTCTTGACGGCATTGGGAATGTTTTCCGCCTTATTTCTTGGTAGGATAGGAAAAGACAATAAAGTGTGAAACTAGGTGGCGCCTTAGCAAGCTTGCGTCTGGGTTATGACTAATTCAATGGCCGGGAAGCAGGATGAATAGCCATGGAGAATGAAGTCATTTCAAGAGATTCAACGGGGGAGCCTTTCGAGGTAGGCTTATTCAGGCCTGAGGATGCTCAGGGAATCGTAAGCCTGTTCCGGGCGGTGTATGGAGAGTCATACCAAAAAAAAGTTCTTTGTGACCCAGCATTTGACGCCATTCAACTCTATTCTGATCAAGCCAAGAAGATAGGTGATATGGTGAGGAATGACTGGCTGAGGACCAGAAAAACTCTGTCTCGGAATCAATAGGATGCGACTAAAAACGTTCATGAATTGTCGTTGGATCCTCCTTGTTTAAGACCCCAAGAAGTTCTGCCCTACAGACAGGAGTTGATCACAGAATAAATTTCCAGGAGGACGATTTGGAAATAGGTTTCAAAAGAGAAGGCACCACTGTGATAGCGTCGGTTCACGGGAGGATTGACACCATCTCTTCCCTCGCTTTTCAGCAAAGAATTGAAGAAGTGCTCAATGAAAATGAGACTACAATCGTGTTAGATCTTGAGAATCTCGAATACCTTAGTAGCTCAGGCCTCCGTTCCGTCTTGATAGTGGCCAAGAAAGCAGGAGCCGCCGGTGGAAAGCTCTGTTGCTGCAACATGCAAGCATTGGTCAAAAGAGTGTTTGACGTCTCTGGATTCTCATCCATGATCCCGGTTTTCGATTCTTTGAGAGATGCATTAACGCGACAATGAAAATCTTCCAAGACGTCCTTGCGAGGCGCAAAACCATGCGTGCGTGTGAAACGCCACAGTGAAGACGAAGTTCTGAAGATTTATGAGAGCGTTTTCGATCGGAGAAGAAAGGTGATTCTGAATCTTGTCGAACAAGGTCTGACAAGAGCGGAGTTGGTCCGGTCTGCCCCCATCTGTGGAACCCACCCCTATGAAACGGAGATTCTCAAATACTTTGAGGCCAGAATGATCGACCTTCATCTGGAGGAATTATCCCTGTCAAATTCGGTCTAACAAAAGTAACACACAACCCCAAAAGAAACTTTTGATGGCGACAGGTATGAGGTCTTGGATCGAGCATGTACGGGCCTGAAGTGCCCTACAAAAGCTATTCCGACGATAATCTTCCTTTGTGTTTCCATCAAGGAGATTGTGGAGAAGGGTGGGGATTTCCCTTGGCCCAGACATGAGAGGTGTCCCCGGTGCAATAATCATCGACTGTGGGGTCATGGGTATACGACTGCTTTTTTTGATGGTTTTGATTGTCGGGTCTGGTTGCGACGTTATCGTTGTCCTGAGTGCAGGTGTGTGTTGAGGCTATTGGGCCTTGACACAAGGAGTTTTTATGGTATCTAGTCAAGTTATGACTAGTCATCACAAAGCCATTATGGGCACAAAGGGGATTCGCAACCCGGCTGAATACACGGTTTTGGGCATACTCTTGAGAGGCCCGCTCCACGGATACGATATGTGTCGCCGACTGGGGGAGGGAATCGGATCCATCTGGCGGCTGGGCAAGAGTCAGATTTACGCTCTCTTAGCCAAACTGGAACGTGAAGGTCTCGTGATCCACGAA
>CAINUH010000358.1 GCA_903853735.1 uncultured Desulfomonile sp.
ATCTTTGGAACGATCCCTATCCGGCGAGCCTACTATCACGCAACCGGCTCACCCGGCATCTTTCCTTTGGATGGAGAGTTCAATCTACCGGAGAGAGGCTATTCATACCTAGTTCAGGAGTTCTCTTCGGTTAGGCTGGGCTCACCTTCCCCCCGTCGAGTCCATATTCAGCGCCGCAACGAACACACGTGGCCCTTCCAGCCTCAAATTCAAGTTTTTGCCTGCACAGACACACCCACCCTCGCACTTTCGCCGGATTACCGTATGCGAGGGCATGCCTCGGAACGTCGGCGACGACATTGGAGCCTATTCCCAAGAAGGAGTGATCCCCGATTGAAACGTGGTTGATGACCGAGGTGTTCGGCCCAAGCCACACGTTGTGCCCAAGAACAACGTTTCCTGAAATCTCAACGCACGCTGTTATCTTGCTGCATTCTCCAAGAGTACAAGAGTGCGCGACATATATCAAATTGTCCAGAAGTGTTTCTTGACCAATGTAAGTGAAATCTCCGAACAGCCCTCTGTCGATGCAGCAGTTGGATCCAATCTGGACATAGTCCTCAATCCAGACGCCTCCCGCGTGCGGTGGTACTCTGCGGCGCTTGTGAATAATTCTTGCCTCCCATCCGTCTCCTCCTATAACCGAGTTGGGTTTTATCACCACGTTGTTGCCAATGTGAGTATTCGGGAGTATCACTACGTTGTCCATGATCACGCAATTGTCCCCAATTTGAACATGATCATGTATTGCAGTGCTGGAGGCTATGGAATTGTCCTGTCCCATTGAAGCTTCAAGTTCCGGCCAGAAATTCCCAGCAACTGAATCGGCAAATATGTTGTAGAAGTTTTCTTCCGGATCGCCGTCTCCTACAAGAACCGACCGATGAGAGGGAACAAACTTTAAATTTCGTACGTCAACTACGCAGGCGCCCACATCGCCTGCTGAAAAACTCCGAATGTAATCAGGGGTCACGGCAAACGTCAACTGCTGTGAACGATAACGACTCCTATGAGATAGCAAGCCCATCATTCGGATTTCCAAGTTCTCGCCTCTCAGGTCGAGTTGGTATCTCGCGGCAATCTCGCTGAGGCGAACAGGTTTCATGGCGAATTCCTTGTGATAACAGTCGACCATGGACCAACCCTTTCTCTCTAATAAGCCAAGAACAAAATCGGGGAACAAGAACCGTGAATCACGTCTTGAGGCGCAGCGCTAAGTACAAAAGCGGTCGTAGGATACTCCACCACCCGATCAACGGTTTCATTTTCGTGTAGCCGAGTTGTTTCGGGGGGTAGATCTTGGTGACAGGAACTTCTGTCGTATTGTATCCACACTTGATTATTTTATAGTAGAGATAGGGTTCGAGTTCATATTGGTCGAGCCAGTCCTGCCAAAGGTTGATGCCTTTATCGGCAAAAAGAGAAGTCCTGAAGGCCCTGAACCCATTGGTGCTCTCTGTCACTTTTTTTCCTGAGACCATCGAAAACAAGAGGGGGTGCAATCTCGTGGCCAACACTCTGTAAAAAGGCATATTACCATACAAGCCACCGGTCACGAAACGAGATCCCTGGACAAAATCCTGTCCTTCATCCACTATGGGCCTAATCAATCGGATAATTTCTTCCGGGGCATCTTTGTTGTTACCCGCAAGAACCACAACGATGTCATATTGATGTTGTATAGCATAATCGATTCCAGCCCTGAGCGCTGCGCCGGCTCCTTTGACTCGATCGAAGCAAATAACTGTAGCCCCAAAACGCTCGGCCTCCTGGGCAGTAGAGTCTGTAGATCCGTCATCTACAACCAACGTCAAATCCACCAACTCGCGAGGGATTCTTTGCACCACCGACCCAATTTTCCCAGCTTCGTTCAGGGCCGGTGCTATTGCGACTATTTTGTTTCCCTTATACATAATTTATTCTTGTTCCCGATAAAATCGGCGTACTAATTCACAGACTTTCCCAACTGCATCTTCAGACATTTCGGGATAGATCGGCAAAGACAGGACCTCCGAGCACAATCGCTCCGCAACAGGAAACAAGCCCTCTCTATACCCTATTTCTCTATAAGGTGGATGCAAATGAGTCGGTACCGGATAATGAACGCCGGCCCCGATCCCTTGACTATTAAGGTAGCCGAGTAAGGCGTCCCGTTGTGCAACTCGTATTACAAATAAGTGATAAACGTGAGAGCCATCCGGCGCGTCAGGAGGCAACGTAACCGGTAAGTCTGCCAGATATCCTCTGTATAAGTCTGCCAGCCGACTCCGACGATCGTTCCAGTTGTCTAATTTCTTCAACTTCACACGTAAGATGGCAGCCTGAATAGTGTCGAGCCTACAGTTATGGCCCAGAAGTTCATGATGATATTTTCTTTTCTGACCATAATTCCTTAACATCCTAACAGCTTCTGCAATCGCTTCATCGCTGGTAGTGACCATCCCTCCATCGCCGAAAGCCCCCAAATTCTTGCCGGGATAAAAGCTGAAGGCTGCTCCGGTTCCGTAACAACCCGCTTTCTTTCCGTTGTAAGAAGCGCCGTGAGCTTGACATGCGTCTTCGATGAGAAGCAGCCCACTGCGGTCCGCAATACGTTGCAAGCCCTCCATGTCAGCCATCCGACCGTAAAGATGAACCGGCAAGATCGCTTTGGTCCTTTCGGAAATAACATCCGGTATTTTTGATACGTCAACATTTGAATCGTGTTCGCTGATGTCTGAAAAGACCGGTTTGGCTCCCACAAGCGAAACGGCAAAAGCAGTCGCAACAAAGGTATGTGCGGGGACAATCACTTCATCTCCCGGACCAATGCAACATGCTTTCAGGAGCAACACGAGAGCGTCAGTGCCGGAAGATACGCCGACGGCAAATCGAGTACCTACATAGCGAGCGAATTCCTCTTCCAGAAACGAAACTTCTTGGCCAAGGATGAAATCAGAGGTTTCTATTACCGATAAAATGCTTTCTTCGATCTCGGCCCGTAACTGTCCAAACTGTGCCCGGAGATCCACTAGCGGGATTTGCGCCATTTTCGCGACCCCCCCTCTCTGAATATAACTTTGAGGCTCACAGGTCTGTGTATGTCTCGGTCAGGGAGTCTTTTGCCTCCCTGACTGTAAGGAACGCGGACAGGCATGCTCATCGCCATCGCACTGCGCATCTTATCAAAGTTCCTATTTGAAACCGGGTCGGCATTAATTGAACACGTCCGTTTCGACTTCAACGGGAGCACCATCTTGTATTATTGATTTGTCTATCGATTCAAGAATCGCCGTCACCCTGAGGGGAAGATCTCCAATTGCCGGATTGGTAACACTTTTGAGACACGCATCTATGAATGCGCAACATTCATTATTGAGAGGTTCAATGGGCTCCAGCCGCGGTAAGAGTATATCCCCCACCCTAATCCCCATTCGATGGACCCCATAAGTATCCAATAAGTCTCCCCTCTCCACTCCTTTATCAAAAATCTTAATGGATTCAAATGGTGACATGTCATCGAACAGCAACATTTTTTCTTCTCCAACGAAGGTC
>CAINUH010000359.1 GCA_903853735.1 uncultured Desulfomonile sp.
ACCTTGTTGGCAATGCTCATGGGAGTGGGAAGAGAGGCTCTTACGTCATATCTTGACGAGAAAGGTACTTGGTTATCGACACGAGGAGATGGTCAACGCACAGGGCGAGACATTGCCGTATGTGCGTGACAGGAAATGCGCGTACCGGTCTGTTTTCGGGGTCATTGAGATAAATCGTGCTTACTACCGGCAACAGGCGCGGCGGATATTCTCCCGTTGGAGGAAGAAATCAAAAATAAAACCGCATCTAACCACAACATCAATCTGAGTCGGGACAAACGCAGTCTACGGGTTCAATCAGTGCAGACTTTGCAAAAAAGATCCCAACCCCTATAACCAACTCATACCGTGCCGAGTCGCTCTACCTTTTCCACGCCTTTAACATTTTTGAGGGCATTCATTATGCGATTCAGGTGGTCAAGATTGCGCACGGAAACCATGAACGTTCCCTGCGCCTTAAGTTTGTCCGTGGTCTTTACATTCGCCTGAACTATGTCCGAATCGTTTGACGAGAACACACCACTAATTGCCGCGAGCATTCCGGACCTGTTTTCCGCCTCGACTGACAGCCTGACTATCCTGCTTAGTTTTTGATCCTCGTCCCAGCTTACCTCTACAATCCGCTTTCTATCTGTTGTCTGAAGGTTTTCGCAGTCTGCCTTGTGAACCGTGACTCCCCGTCCCCTCGTGATAAATCCGCTGAGAACATCGCCGGGCAGGGGGTTGCAACACTTGGCAAAGTTTACCATCACATCAGACAACCCCTGCACCTTAACCCCACTTTTAGTCTTGCCAGGCACCTTCCGTACCGGTTTTTCTTCTGAAAGAGCAGCCTTTGCCTTTTCCCTTTCCTGAGGAGGCACCAGTTTCGTGATAATGACTTTGGGAGAAATCCGCCCATATCCGATGGCTGCGTATATATCAATTTCAGTCTTAAAGCTGAATTCATTTGCAATCTTGAGAATTTCACCTTCCCTTTCCGCCCTGTTGATGTCGATTCTCCATTTTTTGAGTTCGCGATCCACACTTTCTCTGCCAATCTCAATAGACCGCTCCCTTTCCTCCGCTAGCACGTAATGCCGGATCTTCGCCTTGGCACGTACGGTTTTAACGTATTTCAGCCAGTCCTTGCTGGGCCTTTGGTGTGCCGACGTAACAATTTCAACCGTGTCGCCGGTCAACAGAAGGTACTTGAGCGGGACCATCTTTCCATTTACGCGTGCTCCAACGCATCTATGCCCAACCTCGGTGTGGATGGAATAGGCAAAGTCCAGTGGTGAAGCGCCCTTGGGGAATTCTTTCACTTCACCTTTAGGAGTGAAGACATAAACCTCATCAGGATAGAGGTCTACTCTGACGTTCTCAAAAAACTCTCGCGGGTCGTCAAGGTCCTGTTGCCATTCCATCATCTGCCTTAACCAGTTGACGACCTTTGCATCCTCGGCCTCGACGGCTTTCCCCTCTTTGTATGACCAGTGAGCGGCAATCCCTTCCTCGGCGGTCAAGTCCATCTCCTGGGTCCTGATCTGGATCTCGATTCTCGCTCCTTCCGGTCCTATGACAGTAGTGTGGAGTGATTGGTAACCATTACCCTTGGGCATGGCTATATAGTCTTTGAATCTGCCGGGGACAGGCCTCCAAAGCGAATGGATGAGCCCCAACACTGCATAGCATTCATTGACACTGTTGAGAATTATTCGAAACGCGGTTAGATCGTGGATCTGGTCAAAGTCCAGATTCTGGGATACCATCTTCCTGTTTATACTATATATCTCCTTGTCTCTCCCCTTTGTTACGGAATTGATCTTGTACTGAGCAAGCTTCTCCTCGATGATCCGGAGTACATTGTTTACATATCCTTCCCTTAACTGTCGTGACTCCTCCAGGTTAGTCTTGATGTACTCGTACTTCTCGGGTGCCAAGTGGCAAAAGGCAAGTTCCTCCAGTTCAGTCCACATCCAGTATATGCCGAGCCTTGCAGCCAGAGGCGCATAGATCTCCATAGTTTCGCGCGCTATTCTTTGGCGGGCTTCAGGCGGCATGTGATCCAGGGTCCGCATGTTATGGAGACGGTCTGCCAGTTTGACGATCAATACCCTGATGTCCCGGCTCATGGCGAGAATCATTTTGCGAAAATTCTCAGCCTGCCGCTCTTCTTTCGATTGAAACTCTATCTTGCTTATCTTAGTGACGCCGTCCACCAGAAGAGCTATTTCTTGCCCGAAGACCTGCTCAAGATAGTCGAGCGTTGTGAGGGTGTCCTCAACCGTATCGTGCAGGAGGCCAGTGGCAACCGAGGATTCGTCGAGCCTCATTTGAGCCAGTATTCCTGCCACTGCCACAGGGTGAACAAGATATGGTTCACCGGATCGCCGTGTCTGCCCCTGGTGAACCTGGGCCGAATAAATGTAGGCATGCCGCAACAGGTCCAGGTCCGCGTCGGAGTAATAAGATTTTACCAAATCTAGAATTTCTCCGAACCGAACTACCGATTTACCCTTGAGGCTCATTTCCGTCCTTGTTGGAAGTGATTACAGATGTCTCGTCAAACACGCTAACTTCTTAATTGATAGTTCTTCTGTTCATTTTGGCGCTGAAGGCTGTCGCTCCCTCTTGCGAAAAGCTATCTTTAATGGGGACCCGCCAAATTGAAAGACCTCCCTCAGTCGATTGGTCAAAAATCTTTGGTATGAGAAATGGATAGACTCAGGATAATTGCAAAAGAACAAGAATCTTGGAGGAGCTGTCCTAAACTGAGTACCATAAAATATTTTTATTCTTTTGGTTTTGTGATGCATTCCAGGTGGATTTTGGCTCATTACGTCAATGAGAAACTTGTTTACAGCGGACGTGGATATCCGCTTTCGAAAATTTGCGTTAAGTTCATCTATCAGCTTAAAGAGGCGTGGAGCGCGAGTCCCGATCGCTGCTGAAATTGTAACCACAGGTGCGTAATCAAGATACTTCAAGGAATCCCGCACCTTCGCTACGTAGCTATCCACAGTTCTGTTGTCCTTCTGGATCAGGTCCCACTTGTTCAAGGCCAGTATCACTGCCCTGCCTCGCTCGAACGCGTACCCGGCGATTCTGGCATCCTGTTCCGTCACTACTTCCCTGGCATCCATCATTACTATAACAATGTCGGCCCGATTGATGCTTTCGAATGCCTTGATAGTGCCGAACTTTTCAACTCTATCCACGATCCTGGACCGTCTCCTTATGCCCGCGGTATCTATGAAAAGATATTCGTGGCCTTCACGCCTCACTATCGTGTCGATCGAGTCTCTTGTTGTACCGGGTTCAGGGTTCGCCACGAGCCTCTCCTTTCCGAGAAACAGATTGATCAACGTCGACTTGCCCACATTCGGCCTACCGACAACCGCTACCTTGATCAATAAATCTTCCCAGGAATTGGCGAAGTCTAGTGAAGATTCCTGCACCGGTATCTCCTCCAGAAGAGCGTCAAGGAAGTCCCCCATGCCGTACCCGGTCATAGCGCTTACGGGAAAGATATGATCAACACCGGCCCAGTAGTAATCCACTGCGACATCTTCACTTTTTTCCGAATCGATCTTGTTGACTACGTAAAAAACCTTCTTCTCTGTTCGCTGTAAAGCGCGGACTATTTCGTGATCCGTAGGACTGATCCCGGACTTTCCGTCGCCAAGAAACACGATAAGATCCGCTTCTTCTATGGCAACCGTGGTTTGGACGCGCATCTGGGACAGCATGACGTCGTCACTGGTAGGTTCAAATCCGCCGGTGTCTACTACGACGAAGGACTTGTCCCTTATTGTGACCTCTGCGTAGTTACGGTCGCGGGTCAAGCCCGGGGAATCTTCCACCAAGGCCTTACGGGATCGCACGAGCATGTTGAACATCGTGGATTTTCCCACGTTAGGCCGTCCCACAAGCGCGACGAGCATTTTCGAATTTCGTCTCATACCATTTGTATAACACATTAGGAGGTTAGAATTCAGGATCAAAATTGGCTTAGGGATTGGCCACTCCCTGATTCAACGAAAGTCGTAGCGCCAGAATCATTCTGACACAAACGCTTTTCGTCACTCCCCAGGCGCTGTCGTGACGTCCTGTGTGCCGTCGTGATTCCTCACAAGCTCTGCACTAAATCATTCAAGGGACAAATCAGGATGTTATCCATTGGTCTTGTAATTTCGACCTGTTGATGATATTCTATCTGCATCATTCGGTATCCGAACAAATCGGCAAAGAATTATGAAAGAGTTGCTTTGCTTGATAATGGTTACTGCGGTTGTGGTTGCAGTCGTGCTTCTGGGCTGTGTTCCAGGTATCAAGTCGGCCAAGACCGGTCCATTACCCCAGGATAACCCAGGCGGACCTAAAACGGCCAATCAGTCAGGGATCGCGTCGGATTCATCAAAAATACCGGGCAAGGATTTGGACAATCTGCTTCCACCCCCTCCTCCATCCTACAAGAGTGGTGAGGGAAGAGGTGGGGCGGGTGACTATGCGGATATTCCGGAGTTACGCCAGAGGGAAGAAATTAATGAAGCCGCCTTGAAGTTTGCCAAAGAAGTTCCGGACGTGAAGCACATTAAAACATGCTTTTCAAGAATTTATGGCGGATGGTATCTGCTTCTCTACATTGAAAAGGGCAAGAAGATTTCTCTGCAGCAGTATTCCTGGAATCCGAAATCACGTGAATGGGAAGTCGTTTACCACATCAAGGAGGTCCCTGCGAATCAACTGGAGTTCCATCTCAAAGGTGAGGTGGGAGACGAAAAGTGTTTTGTTCTTAAGAAGTGATCAGACTTCCGCCGAAGAAGCGTATGTGCCCACAGTGTGTTGCACTCAAATTTCCGTGCTACAGAAAAGACGAAAAACCACCGGCGGCGAAACTGGTTGGCGGTGCCGGGAGCTGACAACCCGCACCACATCCGAGTCATTAGCCTGCGTCGAAAAGTGAGCCGGATCTCATGTGTTTAGTCGAAGAGCGCTCTGTCCGATTACCCCACTCGAGATGGGCATTGTCCGTTGCGTTTGACCTCCATGATCGGAACCGTGCATTGTTCTTGACAATTATGATATGAGCAATTAGCATCATCAATTTCGCAGTGACTCCGTTTCGTTGCAAAGGAGTTTTCAATGAGGGTAGGACTGAAGATCTTTACGGGGAATTCAAACCCCCACTTGGCCAAAGAGATCACCCGGTACATGGGAATACCTCTAGGAGCTGCCTTTGTCGGGTCGTTCAGCGACGGGGAGATTCAAGTTGAATTCAAGGAAAATGTAAGGGGGATGGACGTATTTGTCCTCCAATCCACTTGCCGACCTGTGAACGACAATATAATGGAACTTCTGGTGATGATCGATGCCCTGAAGCGGGCATCCGCGAGCCGTGTCACTGCTGTCATGCCATATTATGGATATGCTCGTCAGGACCGAAAGGTAGCCAGTCGCGCTCCCATTACTGCCAAACTGATAGCGGATATCATTACGGCGGCAGGAGCGGACAGAGTCCTCACAATTGATCTTCACGCCGGACAGATCCAAGGTTTTTTTGATATACCGGTAGATCATCTTTATGCAGGCCCGATTATGGCTGAAGCCATGAAGACCGAACTGACAACTGGAGAATGTACCGTGGTTTCTCCAGATGCAGGGGGAGTTGAGCGAGCCCGGGCATTTGCAAAACGACTGGGGAGCAACCTGGCAATTATAGATAAGCGACGAACAAAACCTAACGAATCAGAAGTGCTGCACGTGATAGGCGATGTTTCAGATCGAGACGTGTTGTTGTTGGACGACATGGTTGATACAGCCGGAACTTTGGTGAAAGCTACAAACGCATTGAAGGTGGCGGGCGCCAGAAATATTTACGCGTGTTGCACCCATCCCGTTCTGTCGGGTGAGGCGGTAAAAAGGATAAACGAGTCACCGATAAACAAATTGTACGTAACCAACACTATACCTACCGACGACAAACTGGCGGTTTGCAAAAAAATACAGGTTCAATCAGTTGCTCCACTCTTGGGAGAAGCTATAAGTAGAATTTATAGAGAAGTTTCGGTTTCTGAGCTATTTGTTTGATAGCATGTAATGGATAGAGAGAGGAAGGCAAACAGTTTAAATTGTTGAAGTCTCCCTCCGGAGAGAAACATGAACAAAATAACACTATCTGTTGATAAGCGGTTCGGAACAGGAAAGGGACAGGCACGTCGCCTTAGAGCAGCGGGAAAAGTTCCTGGAGTTCTCTACGGCAAGAAGACCGAGCCCATCAAACTGACGCTAGAGGTCCACGAGTTCCAAAAGGCTTTAGATGAAGCCCGGACTAATCCGATTTTCGACCTCAAGATCCGGGACAACGGAGGCACAATAAGCCGCAGCGCGATATTGAAAGAGCGCCAGTTCAGGCCCATGGATGGAAGTATCGTGCATCTGGATTTCCTCGAAGTCCTTATGGACGAGTCAATCGAGGTGTCGGTTCCCATCGAATTTCAGGGAAAGCCGGTCGGTCTGGACAAGGGGGGGCTGTTTCAAATCTCTACGAGAGAGCTACGCATCTCCTGTTTTCCCGATGACATCCCCACCGTCATCACGGTTGATGTTAGCAGTCTGGATGTGGGGCATTCCATCCACGTGTCAGATATCGCTCTGCCTCCTAAGGTTTCCGTTGTTCAGGAACTGGGTGTAGCGCTGGCCTCCTGCGCAGCGCCAAAGAAGCCGGAGGAAGAAGGCGCCGCAGAGGAATCTGCTGAGAGTGAAACGGCTGGATAATAAACGCTCAGAACCAGTAAAAGTCTACTTAAATATAAGAGGTTATGAAAACATTCTAAGATCACTTCCAGAGATTTTGTAATCGCACTTGGCATCATTTGGCTTCCCTGGTCTTGGCTTCGTCCCAAAGAGAGTCCATCTCCTTGAGATCAGCCTGTTCCAGTGTCCTGCCCATTGTTTGTAGACTTTTCTCAATATGGCGGAAACGTCGTTCAAATTTGTCCGATGTCTCGTTCAAAGCCGCTTCGCAGTTCACGTTCAAGTGTCGTCCTGCATTCACGATCACAAACAGCACATCTCCTAATTCTTCACGGCTTGCTTCCTGACATCCCGAGTCTACCGCCTGTCTTAGTTCGTTCAATTCTTCGTCAATTTTGGCAATAACTTCCTGATGACGCGTCCAATCAAAGCCTACTCTGGCCGCTCTTGCGGCCAGCTTCTGGGCCCGGCTTAGTGCCGGCAAGGACCTCGGAATACCGTCCAGAAGAGACTCACGCTGTCTTATGCTCTCCTCAGTAGCTTTGATTTTCCTCCAGTTGTCTATGACGTCCTGAGCATTCTTGACCTCTGCTTGACCAAAAACATGGGGATGTCTTCTTCGCATCTTTTCTATCGCAGAGTCCAATATCTGGTTCAGAGAAGCCAGGCCTTGCTGTTCAAACATATAGGCGACAAACACCACAAGAAAAAGCAGATCCCCCATCTCGTCCACAATTTCGTTGCGTCCGCCTCGATTCATAGCTTCGATAAGCTCATGATATTCTTCGAGTATGTACGGGTGAAAACTCAGCGGTGTCTGTTTTCTGTCCCAGGGGCAGCCGTTTTCTGATCGAAGAGTTCGTATAAGCTCTACCAGTCTGCCGAAGGCTTCAGCAGCCT
>CAINUH010000360.1 GCA_903853735.1 uncultured Desulfomonile sp.
GCAATAGAGATCTCTATGATAAGTTTGGAAAAAGTTTTCCCTCGCTTGGCAACCACCGCCCCCTTCTAATGTTTTATGGTGCTCCATTTGTTGTGGCCGGACATACCCGAATCCCTCCGCTTGTCTGGATCTTGAAAGTTAATAGTATATAAGTGAAATGTGCCAGGTGATGAACTTGATTAGTGACGTATTCGGTTTCAAAACGGCATACCTTAAGGCAGGCTGATTCCCTTATCCCGGGAATGTTTGCGCCTTTGAACCTTGACTATCATGTACTCACAGAACTTTCAACCATGATACGCGCGGGTGTGTTAAACTGGATGTGTGCCGCGGATACTTGTTTCAAAAATCTAAACGCTCCCTCGCGCGGCCTTCCACTGGCAGGAGAGGCAGGGGAGGGTTAATTCTTGCAGTCGTCAAACCGCTTCTTAGGAAATCAAGATGACCGCTGAGCGTATCATTACGGGCCATCCCATAAAAGGCGAGGGCGAGGCAGAGACGAATCTCCGACCCCGTTTCCTTACAGACTACGTAGGGCAGGTTAGGATAAAAGAAAACCTGGCTGTTTTCATTGAGGCCGCCAAGCAAAGAGGGGAAGCCCTGGACCACATTCTTTTTCACGGCCCTCCAGGGCTGGGGAAGACGACTCTTGCGCACATAATAGCTCGTGAGATGGGAGCTCAGATCAGGTCAACCTCCGGGCCGGTGGTGGAAAAACCCGGTGATCTTGCAGCAATTTTGACAAATCTTGAATCCAGGGACGTGCTCTTCATTGATGAGATACACCGACTGTCCCCCGTGGTGGAGGAAATCCTCTATCCAGCCATGGAGGATTTCAAGCTCGATATTATTATCGGACAGGGGCCGAGCGCTAGGACGATCAAATTGGATATCGCTCCTTTCACCCTCGTGGGCGCTACTACCCGCAGTGGTTTATTGACAAACCCCTTGAGAGACCGGTTCGGAATAATGTTTCATCTGGATTTTTACTCAAACGACGAACTCAAGACCATAGTAAAGAGATCAGCATCGATTTTGAACGTTGACGTCGACGAGGAGGGTGCCTCCGAGATTGCCTCTCGTTCGAGGGCTACCCCGCGGGTCGCCAATAGATTGACCAGGAGGGTCCGAGATTACGCCCAGGTGAGAGGTGATGGAAGAATTGATCGGGCGTCAGCCCGTAAGGCCTTGGAGATGCTGGAAGTAGACGTCTCTGGACTGGATAAGATGGACCGGAAGTTCCTGGAAACCATAATATTCAAGTTCGAAGGCGGCCCGGTGGGGATAGAGACCATTGCCGCCGCTGTCGGTGAGGAACGAGACACCCTGGAAGATGTGTATGAGCCTTACCTGGTCAAGGAAGGCTTTATAGACCGGACCAACCGAGGCCGGGTAGCAACCAGGAAGGCTTACGAGCATTTTAAGACAATTCTACCCCAAGGTCCCTTATGGCAAACCTGATTAATATTCTCGACGAGAATGTAATCAACAGAATTGCTGCCGGCGAGGTCATTGAGCGACCCGTTTCAGTGGTGAAAGAACTTATCGAAAATTCCATTGATGCCCGGGCCTCATTCATACGGTTAGACATAGAGAACGGAGGGAAAAAAAGTATCGTCGTGAAGGATGACGGTGCGGGCATGAGTCATGATGACGCTTTCCTGGCCTTGGAACGCCATGCAACCTCGAAGCTGCGTTCAGAAAAGGATCTCCTGGGAATTGCCACCATGGGTTTCCGCGGTGAAGCACTGGCGAGCATAGCTTCAGTTTCAAGAATTCGACTCGTAACCAGCGATGGGTCGGACGACTGGGGCACAGAGATTATCATCGAGGGCGGTACTCTAAAAAAGTCGGACCGCATTGGAATGGGAAGGGGGACTATAGTAGAAGTTAGAAATCTTTTTTACAATGTTCCGGTGCGTCGGAAATTCCTTAAAGGAACCGATATAGAAGCCGGTCACATACAGGAACAGGTATTGAGACTGGCTTTGGCTTTCCCATCCATGGGTTTGACGTATACGGAGGATGGAAGGTTGAAAATGGACGCTCCGGCCGTACCGTCCACATTCGAGAGGATACACACACTCTATTCCAAGGACATCAGGGAACATCTTGTTCAGATTGATTATTCAATAGGAGAGGCTGGGCTTCACGGATACGTGGCCAGACCTCCCTACGCGCGCGCAAACATGCGCTCAGTACTGACCTTTGTGAATGGCCGCGCCATCCGGGACCGACTAGTAAATGCAGCCGTCACCCGGGCATTCTCCAACCTGATGGAACGTGGAAGATATCCTATAGCCGTACTATTCATAGAATTACCGCCGGATCAGGTTGACGTAAATGTGCATCCCCAGAAGGCCGAGGTCAGATTCGTCAAATCCAAACAGGTTTTTGACCTTATTCTCGATGGCGTTCATCAGGCCATTACGGGGGCTCCCTTTAGTCCTCCCGCCGGTCCACGTGAACAGATCTTCCCGAGGGCCCCACAGTCGTACAACCCAAGTCACCTTGAGGATGACAGGGGCGGTTCTGTCCCCTCGGAACAAACACCAATTGAAGCACCAGTGATCAGGCACGCACCAAACGCAACTGCTCCACAACAAGAAAGCCCCACAGGAAAGTTTTCCTCCCTGGGAATTCTGGGTAAGCTTCCAAATTCATTCCTAGTCCTATACAGCGAGGATGAACTGGTCATTATGGACCATCACGCTGCTCATGAACGCATACTTTTTGACAGTCTCACAAAATGGGAGGACCAGGGAGCAACACCGGAATCTCAAGACCTCTTGATCCCGGTTGTACTGGAGTATTCGCCCATAGAAGCCCGGTTACTGGGCAGGCACCTGGATCTTGTCCGGAAAGTAGGGTTCCGGATTGAGGAGTTCGGAGAGAATGATTTTGTGATAAAAGGTGTCCCCGGATGGCTTCATAACCAAGATTTGGAGGCTTATTTCGCTGGACTCATCGAGGTCATGCTAAACACCGGCTTGCGCGGGGATCCAAACAGCCTGAAAGAGGAATTGCTAAAGCGTATGGCGTGCAGGGCTGCGAGCAAAGAATCTGATACTGTTCAGCCTGAAGAAATGCGCTCCCTTCTGAAAGATCTGGACCGATCCGGCTGTGCTGACGTATGTCCCCACGGTCGGCCGTTGACTGTCCGGTTCCCTTTCAATGACATTCGAAGAAGAATGGGTAGAAATTAGGAGAAGGTTTGGTCCGATATCATTTAGGGCCAGGCACTCCCTGTCCGACCTAATAAAGGAGTAACCTGACCGGCCGCGAAAGATTGGCATAAGGACCATTTGCACTTTCGCCCCTACTACTAACGCCTACGTACATTTTCAGGGTGTCTGCCAGGCGGGCCACCGAGCTGTTGAGAAGTCTAACGCAACCGTGGGATTGGCTGGAGCCTACACTCCATGGGGAATCTGTACCGTGGATTCGGTACATCCCGCCATCCACCATCTTTACCTGAGATGCCACTTGGTCCAGATCATCTACGCTCCTGACCGCTCCAGCGCCTGCATTGACCATCTGTTTAGTAAAGAACGGAAGCATGTGGCCTCCATAGACGGAATGGCTCGGCATCTGTCCCCACGCCCAATCCCGGTCCGGAGGCGGTATCCACAATGGTTTGTCGTCGAAAATTCGCATTAGGTAGAATGAACCACGCGGAGTGGGGTACTCGCTGGAACCAAGGCCTGTTCTGCACTCAAACAGCAGGCTCCTGCCTCCGTGGTCCTTCATACCGAAAAGTCTGATGGTAAAACCGGCCCTGTCCACCTGAATTTCAAAGCTGGAGTAAATATTGCTGGGATCGCCTACCATGCGGCCGCTCCAAGAAAGCCAGA
>CAINUH010000361.1 GCA_903853735.1 uncultured Desulfomonile sp.
TCGCCTGACGCTCAAAGGGCCCGACTCCAGAGAGTTAAGCGACTCATTTCAGGAAGTGCGCGACTGGATTGCCCGACTCTCAAGTGGTGCCAAACACTACCGCATGGTGTGGCGCAGCATCAACCACCGCATTCTGGGAGCCAATGAACTTCCGGATGAAATCTGGATTGATGCACTCGACGACGCCCTTGGCTGGATTGGCAAGCGGCAAGAGGCCCGGCAGTTCGCCGCCATGGTCACGCTCACCCGCGACTGGCAGCCCGCGCTACTCCCCTGGCTCGCAAAACGCCCCCTGCGTGCCCTCGAACTGGCGGAAGAGTGGCCCCGCATTCTCTCCATTGTCGCCTGGCGTCTCAAGCACCCCCGGCCCGGCATCTATCTGCGCCAGATCGACCTGCCCGGCGTGCACAGCAAATTCATCGAAACACACAGGGGCGTGCTTGGGGAGTTGTTCGACCTCGTTCTTCCGACGGAGGAGATTGACGCAACGGCAGTTGGCATTGGAGGGTTCTGCCGTCGTTACGGCTTTCAGGACAAACCCCTACGGGTGCGCTTCCGAATCCTTGACCCGACACTGGCACTGCTGCCAACGGAGAGCGATCAGGACATCACCCTGACGCAGGAGACCTTTGCCCGTTTAGAGCTGCCTGTTACAAAGGTCTTCATCACCGAAAACGAAATCAACTTTCTGGCCTTCCCCGAGGTGCCAGAAGCAACGGTGATTTTTGGAGCCGGCTATGGGTTCGAGAACTTGGCTTCAGTCAAGTGGATGCGTGACCGCGTTATCCATTACTGGGGCGACATCGACACCCACGGCTTCGCCATCCTCAACCAGTTGCGCGCTTTCTTTCCCCATGCAGCCTCCCTTCTGATGGACAGTGAGACACTGATGGAGCATCAAGCGCTCTGGGGTGTTGAACCATCTCCCGAAACCGGTGCACTCACCCGCCTTACCGCTGAAGAGAGTATGCTTTACGGGCAGTTGGGGCGGGATGAACTGGGCTGTCACATCCGGCTGGAGCAGGAGAAGATCGGGTTTGAGTGGCTGGTTGATGCGCTGGGGAGAGTTTGAGCGGAGGTTGCGCTTTAAACCGAAGGCCTGTTTTCAATGAACGCTGAAAAGCCTTTGCTTTTTTTGAAGGAATTTATCATTTTGATTAAAGTATCCAAATAAGCAAAACATTTCTTTTGGAGAAAAAAGCACCGCATTACAGGCTCACGGAAGTGCAGGCAACAGTTGCTGATAGAACCTCACGACCGTTCACAAGAACTGCGTTGCAAGGAGGTTTATCTTTGGGCTTGACCGAATCAGACATGCGTCAAGTAGTGCTTTCATTGAAAAGAGCAGATTTCTATAAATCTATGACAACTCACGCCGACCACCAGTTCTGGCAGGATGTATATCATGGCAAAACGGTGGACGGAGTTCTCGTTTATATTAAAATCACAGGGTTTTCAGATAGTCGACCACCGGTGATACAGTTTAAAGCAAAATGAATTGGAAATACGATGAAATGCCCTTCATGTGGTTGTGCCGGAATGATAGATAAAGTTGTAGAGGAAACGCTCTCATACGGAGGAAAGTCGATGACCTTGCACGCAATGCATGGCCAGTTCTGCTCGCATTGCGGCGAAGGTATCTGGGACGAAGAGAGTTATCGGCGCTATAGAGAGGCTCAAGAAGGATTAGTGAGAGCCGTAAAGGGTGACCCTGGTGCTGACATTCGACGCATCCGAAAAAAGCTGAACATCACGCAGGCCAAGCTTGCTCTGGCGTTCGGTGTAGGTAAAGTGGCATTTTCCCGATATGAACGTGGCGAAACCCGCCCTCCGGCACCATTGGTCAAGTTGTTGAAACTCATAGACCGGCATCCGGATTTACTCGACGAGATGCAAAGAATGTAAGGTTTTATGACCTTTCGGAAACAGCATGGCGCGATTGCTGCTGAATTTGGTGGATGCCGGATTACTTGATCCGATTGAAGATGGTATGGCAACTTCCTATCGTAGAACCGAGGTAGAAATCTGATCCGGACATTATCCGGACATATTCCTGCGCAGGTTATTTACTACTCACAACTTGTTCTAATATGACTAAAAGTATGCAAAAATGATAGTTACCAAGCAGTAGAGTTATTCTTGGTGGGTGCGGGATTTACCTATCCGGACATAATCCGGACA
>CAINUH010000362.1 GCA_903853735.1 uncultured Desulfomonile sp.
CTGTCAGGCGCATTCTGAGGGGTCCCCCTGGATTTTGGCAATTGCGTGAGGAACAGCAGGCACCAGCGCCTCCAAGTTCTCGACAGCCCCCTTTGGACTGCCCGGCAGATTAATGATCAGGGTTCGGCCACGTACGCCCACAATGCATCTCGATAACATGGCATGAGGGGTCTTTACCGCACTGGCGTTTCTCATGGCCTCCGCCATTCCTGGAATAGTCTTGCTGACCACTGCCAGCGTTGCCTCCGGAGTAACGTCACGTGGAGACACTCCCGTGCCCCCGGTTGTCAAAATAAGGTCAGCTTTTTCCTCGTCTGCCCAAGACTTGAGAATTCTTGATATTTCAAGTTCCTCGTCTGGGCACACCGCGGTCCATGCCGCCTCAATTCCAAGGGATTGAAGCACTTGAGCGAGCTTCGGTCCGGAAACATCCGGTCTGATTCCCTGCGAGGACCGGTCGCTAACAGTGAGTATGCCCGCACGCAGCAAGTTCAAATCGCTCTTCGTGTTCTTTGTTGTCTTCAGGTGCCAGTCTGATGCCCCTTCGAAAATCTTGAATCTGAATTTCGCTTGCTTCCAATTCCTGTCTCAGAAATCCTGCTGCTTTCCAAGGGTCAACCGTTGTTCCGCAGGTGAAAATGTCAACTGCGGCATATCCATGTTCAGGCCAAGTGTGAATGGTGAGATGAGACTCGGCAATCACCACCACGCCGGATACCCCCTGAGGGTTAAAATCCTGAAACGCCGTTTTCAAAACAGTTGCACCTGCTATTTCGGCAGCATGGGCCATGATTCTTTCAAGATAATCGAGGTTGTCTATCTTTTGCCTGTTGCAAGACCAAAGCTCGATCAGAAGATGAATCCCCAAAGCTTTCATCCTCATCCCCCGTACCGAGTGGGCTTTTTGCCTCTCGAGAAGAAGATCAAACAGACTCACCGCCCCTAGTGCAGTGAAGGCTCACTGGGACAAAAGGGCGGCCCGGTTGCTTCCCACTTGATGCCCATTGCTAAACGCACTGCGATATAAAACGCACCCACCTCAATGAGTCAAGCATTTTAGGAAGGTAACTTCCCGGAACCAGAAGGTCCTAGGGTCTCAACCTTGAGAGGGGGAAACTGAAGATCTCCCCACTCAGGTCCATCCCTCCGCTTAGAGAGTATTGATGTAAAGGTTCAGAAGAAGAAGTGACACGGGACATGCAACTGGCCACATTAGTCCGTCCCTCAGCGGTGAGAAGGAATTCTTGTAAGGAGCTTGTGGAGTTCATTTTCCCGTCCCTGGGCGAGAGCCCATTTTGCTGTCTCGAACATTCCTTTTTGCTTTTTTTTAGTGCTTCTTGTCAAGCAAAAAGATCCCTTTGCCGTAACTCCTCAGTTTTTGCAAGCACGATGTTCAGTTATCGTCAAGCCGTTCCCTGTCACCGCGACCCGGGTGGACACAGCCTTGAGAGAAAAACTTGGCTTCCACACCTGGGACAGACATCTCGGCATGGATTGAGGAGCGCTCGGCACCTTCCGCAGAACCTGGGGGCATCAATTTCCAGAAGCGGAATCGCAGATCCGCAACGCGAACATGATTCCATGGCTTCAAGCGTGTACGCACCGCAGTTTGGACAGGCAATTACCGCTCCCTCCCCAATAGGAGGAAAGGGATAGGTTCTAAGAAACTCTCTGATTCTCCGATTCATCAACCAAGCCATTAGAATCATGAGAGGTATCAGTGAAAACATGGCCGTGCGCGGGTGTAATGCCACCAAAAAATCATATAATCCGTGCAAACCAACCGCAATGAGAAAACCCTGGGCAATAACGAGTAATTCATCTTCCCTTCGGAAACGGGCCAACCCCATAGAATAGCCCCACATGGAAGCGAACATTACATGTGCGGGTGTAGCATACACTGTCCGTGACACAATAATACCCGGGCCCATGTGTCCCAGGTAGACGATGTTTTCCACGGAGGCAAAGGCTAGAGCGGCTGTAGACGAGTAGACTATCCCGTCGATAGGTTCCCTGAATTCAGGGCTTCTATAAATTGCGATCCAGACTGCGACAAGCTTGAAGAACTCTTCGTTTGGAGCGATTATCAGGAAGCTGGACGCGGCCGAGCGCCACAGATCGTCTTGCGTCAATTCCGCACCGGTTAGGAGTTCTATTGTAAGCGCAGGGACGCATGAAGCGCAACCCCAGATGAATACGCGTATAATATTGGCGAAGGATTTGGGTTGCCTGCTACTCCTGAAGTAGAAGTAACACAGCCAGAGTAGCCCGGGTGCAAGCCCAGGAGCCAACCCCAGAATCGCATAAAGAAAATCCAGATCAGAACCTCTCAATTGACTTTGCTCCCTGGACCGTATAACACGGAACCGTTGACAGTCCAAGGGTTGCCCGAGACCCACAGAAATTATCAGAAACTACCCCTCTTGGAGTCCAAAATTGACAGCCCGGAATTCAGTGTTGTTGGTTAACCCGATACCGTTTGAGATGGTTAGAACAGAGAACCTGGTAAAGCTGTTTCCGATCCAACGAGGGCTATTTCAGCGTCAAGCTGCGAGCGTCCATGCGATAGACGGGGTAAGCCTCACAATCATGAAAGGTGAAACTCTTGGCCTTGTCGGCGAGTCCGGGTGCGGTAAATCTACCTTGGGGAGGCTAATGCTGAGACTCGAAAGACCTACTTCGGGAAGAGTCTTTTTTGAGGGGGTGGACATAAATGCTCTCGGCGCGGTCGAGATGAAACAGGTCAGGCGCAAGGTTCAAATAATTTTCCAAGACCCCTACAGTTCCCTTAATCCTCGAAAGACAGTCAAGAGTACCATTATGGAACCTCTTGTCATTCATCGGATTGGAGACCGATCTCAAATGAGAGAAAAGGTTCGGACCCTGATGGAGGAGGTTGGTCTCAGACCAGAATATGCGAGTCGTTACCCCCATGAATTCTCTGGAGGCCAGAGGCAAAGAATCGGAATTGCGAGGGCGTTGGCGTTAAATCCCAGCCTTATCGTTGCTGACGAACCAGTCTCTGCGTTGGACGTGTCCATCCGTTCCCAAGTTCTCAACTTGCTTGAGGATCTTCAACAAAAATATGGACTTACATATCTTTTTATCTCTCACGATCTTGCGGTGGTGGAGCACATATCAGACAGGGTCGCTGTAATGTATCTTGGGAAGATTGTCGAAATAGGCTCAAAGGAAAGTATTTATGACCACGCACTCCACCCTTACACACAGGCTCTCCTCACGGCTGTTCCGGTACCGGATCCGAGTGCGGTCAGGAATCGAATAATCCTGGAAGGCGATGTGCCCAGCCCCATAGATCCGCCTTCTGGATGCCGATTTCACCCGAGATGCCGGATTAGAATACCCCTGTGTTCGAGGGAAGACCCCGTGTTAAACGATGTCGGAGATGGGCACTCGGCTGCTTGCCACGTTACAGCTCCCGTCTGACTCTGACTGACAGTTCAGTCCTATCGTCCACATCAGCCACCCCAAGGATTCACGATACCTAGCCATTTGGGGTTCCGCCAGAGGGACGCACTGGTCTATAGAGCTTTTCCTAGTGAGCAGCGATACTGCGAATTCCATGCAGCTCGTCCCACCGCACTTGCCACAATCCGTTCCGGGTAATCTCTTGAATATTTCAGTGGCCCCAATACCTTGCCGAGGCTGCCGGTCCGGTTCGATGGACAATCTTCTCTCCCATGCACTGCAGATCAGGTCTACTGAACAGCGGAGTAACAACCAAAAATCAAGAAGATCGTCTGCTCTGGAGATAACGATAGTTTGAGACGACAAAGCGACTAACCTATGTTTTTCCTCAAAGATTAAGACCGGCACTTCAGGCCGATACGCTCCTCCACGTATCATGCGTGCAATTATGGGAATCAGATAGCCGAAAGGTTTGCTGGAACTCAGCTCTATCCTCAACCTCATGGGATCGGAGATGCTCACCCGAACCATGTCGAGCCGTAGACCGCCAAGGATGTGTTCCCATTTACCCTCTGGTGGACCTGCCTGAGGTATGTCTCTCTTGAAAGGTCGAAAAGGTATGGCACCACTAATGGTTATGCCAAAGTGATTCAGCGTGGCCAGAACGGATGTCAAACTTCCTGCGGTCAGTATAGCAGATAGTGTCAGTCCGTGACAGAATTCAGGGACCGGTAGAGTTTGCAGGTAGCTGCCGGAATTCCGGAGAACGCTTAAAGCTAGGTCAAAAGAATCTTGGTCTGGGAGGACAACAACGCTAGCCATGCAAACCGCTGAGGACTAGTATAACGATTCATAAATAGCTTTTCATGCTAAATCAGCACTTCGTCTAGCCTATATTTCCAACGGAAAATAACTGGCGATTCGTTTATTTCCTTGATGTATCGGTAAAGCCTTTCAACCAGTTCATCTTTGGACTGC